>NZ_AP021855.1:7282500-7363142 GCF_009176685.1 Bradyrhizobium sp. TM102
ATGTTTCTAAAACGATCCGATAGTGAGCCGAAGCTCGCTGAAGGATCATCCTTAGAAAGGAGGTGATCCAGCCGCAGGTTCCCCTACGGCTACCTTGTTACGACTTCACCCCAGTCGCTGACCCTACCGTGGCCGGCTGCCTCCCTTGCGGGTTAGCGCACCGTCTTCAGGTAAAACCAACTCCCATGGTGTGACGGGCGGTGTGTACAAGGCCCGGGAACGTATTCACCGTGGCGTGCTGATCCACGATTACTAGCGATTCCAACTTCATGGGCTCGAGTTGCAGAGCCCAATCCGAACTGAGACGGCTTTTTGAGATTTGCGAAGGGTCGCCCCTTAGCATCCCATTGTCACCGCCATTGTAGCACGTGTGTAGCCCAGCCCGTAAGGGCCATGAGGACTTGACGTCATCCCCACCTTCCTCGCGGCTTATCACCGGCAGTCTCCTTAGAGTGCTCAACTAAATGGTAGCAACTAAGGACGGGGGTTGCGCTCGTTGCGGGACTTAACCCAACATCTCACGACACGAGCTGACGACAGCCATGCAGCACCTGTGTTCCAGGCTCCGAAGAGAAGGTCACATCTCTGCGACCGGTCCTGGACATGTCAAGGGCTGGTAAGGTTCTGCGCGTTGCGTCGAATTAAACCACATGCTCCACCGCTTGTGCGGGCCCCCGTCAATTCCTTTGAGTTTTAATCTTGCGACCGTACTCCCCAGGCGGAATGCTTAAAGCGTTAGCTGCGCCACTAGTGAGTAAACCCACTAACGGCTGGCATTCATCGTTTACGGCGTGGACTACCAGGGTATCTAATCCTGTTTGCTCCCCACGCTTTCGTGCCTCAGCGTCAGTATCGGGCCAGTGAGCCGCCTTCGCCACTGGTGTTCTTGCGAATATCTACGAATTTCACCTCTACACTCGCAGTTCCACTCACCTCTCCCGAACTCAAGATCTTCAGTATCAAAGGCAGTTCTGGAGTTGAGCTCCAGGATTTCACCCCTGACTTAAAGACCCGCCTACGCACCCTTTACGCCCAGTGATTCCGAGCAACGCTAGCCCCCTTCGTATTACCGCGGCTGCTGGCACGAAGTTAGCCGGGGCTTATTCTTGCGGTACCGTCATTATCTTCCCGCACAAAAGAGCTTTACAACCCTAGGGCCTTCATCACTCACGCGGCATGGCTGGATCAGGGTTGCCCCCATTGTCCAATATTCCCCACTGCTGCCTCCCGTAGGAGTTTGGGCCGTGTCTCAGTCCCAATGTGGCTGATCATCCTCTCAGACCAGCTACTGATCGTCGCCTTGGTGAGCCATTACCTCACCAACTAGCTAATCAGACGCGGGCCAATCTTTCGGCGATAAATCTTTCCCCGTAAGGGCTTATCCGGTATTAGCACAAGTTTCCCTGTGTTGTTCCGAACCAAAAGGTATGTTCCCACGCGTTACTCACCCGTCTGCCGCTGACGTATTGCTACGCCCGCTCGACTTGCATGTGTTAAGCCTGCCGCCAGCGTTCGCTCTGAGCCAGGATCAAACTCTCAAGTTGGACTTGAACTTTGAACCGGCTGATCACAACGTTTGACGAGGTCCCACCATTATCGACCGAAGTCGATGTGCTGCCTGCGATTCACATCGCTGGCAACGATGGTGTTTCCTTTGAAACGTGTACCGCCGAAGTCTTTCGTCCGGTCCCGACCAGAAAAGCCGAAGCTTTTCAGGAGCGAGACCCGCAAGGACTCCGCCGTCCACGTTTCTCTTTCTTCATCTTCACTTGTCAAACAGCCCGAGACCGTGGAGGCCTCAACCTTCCCGAGAGGAAGGGTTCCGACACCCTTACCGACGATGGATGAACTCCAATCGACTTACGTCGACTGTTGTGTCACTCAACAAGGTGAGGAGCATCAGTGGCGCGTTCGCTCGCCTTGGTCAGTGACCCGGCGGCGCCGCGCTCAGTGGTCGGGTTATAGGCCCCCGCACTCGGGATTGTCAACGCCCATTGTCAACAAATCGTCGCACGGTGGATTATCGCTAAAAACAACGCGTTTCCAGATGGTTACAAGGATCGCGGATGCGTCGATCCGATCGGGGCGGTGAAAAAACTTGAAAAAAGTTTGGGCCCCAGGGGGCTCCGGAGCCGACCTGGGAGGGGTCGTGGGAGGGGACCGGGAAGCGACCTGGCAAGCGACCTGGCAAGCCACCTGGGGAACGGCTTGGCGAGTGGATTGGCGCGCGGGTCGGGATCGACAAAGGGCACTTGGGGAGAGCTTGAGGGGCGGCTTACCGTACCTTCGCGGTGGGACGCAGCTGGCGGCCCCCTCTCGGGAGGCCCCCGCCCTCCGGCGGTTCAGGAAACTTTTTCGATGACAGGCGCCGTACTTGAGCCACAATCCCGCGGCGTTCTGATAAGAGACAAGCTTGAATCGCAGGGATGCCAGTGGGGGCTGCCGGCGGTTTTCATGGGGTCAGAGGAAGGCGATCTTGCAGATGACGCGGCCTTCCTCCGACATTCGAGAGACATCGAGAGAGCTTCACCCGTACAGCTGTTCGTAATTTCGGCCGGCCCCATCGCGGGCCTTCTGAGCACGGACGCCTGCGCGGCTTGCCTTTTCCGGCGATCCCCCATCAAGAGGGCGACCAGGACAAGGTTCGAAAGCGGGCATCTTGGGTCGTTGATTGGGGGACTTGCGTTGAACCACAGGACATCACGCGGCGCTTACGGGCGTGAGACCGGGATCATCGATCTCGGCCACGAGCCGCCGCTGTCCGTCGATGGTTCTGAAGCCGCCGTAATCGACCGCCGCCGCGTCTCGGTGCAATGGTTCAGCGGGACAATCTTGACCGGACTCTGCGGCGCAGCCCTGATTGGCGGCGCCGTTTTCGCATCGCTCGACGGCGAGATGACCTTCGCCAAGGTGCCGGAGCGGGTCGAGGGCGCGCTGCGCGGTGCATTCGGCGCCGCCGATCGCGCCGCCACGCTGCACAAGAGCGACCGCCTGCCGCCGCCGAGCGAATCCACGGCGTCCCGCAACATCATGCGCGTCTCCACGGTGGCCCGCGTCGGCAACCGCGACGTGATGCGGGTGCGCCCCTTCGTCCGGATCGCCGGCAATCTGTCGATGACGACGAGCGACCTGTCGGCGAAGATCCCGCCGTTCAACGCCCAACGCCTGCTCACCGATGTCGGCTCCGATCCGAAGACCGCATCCGACGATCCCAACAATCCCGAAGCGGTCGAGCCCGACGCCGAAGTGTCCTTTGTCACCAAGGACCTGTCGCCGGTGCTGCCGAAAGCCAAGATTTCCGCGGTGGTGGCGCTCGACGACATCCTGATGCGGGTGCGCGATGCCGCCAACTGGCGCGGCAATGGCGGGGTGCGCTACGCCTCGCTCGCCAATGCCGCAGCCGACGTCTCCGGTGCGACCGGCCCGTCCGACATCAGAAGCGCCTACGCCGCGGAAGCCTCGCCGTCCGATCCCTATGCCGGCTTCGAGACGCGCGTGGTGCCGGAAAACGTCACGCTGCTGCCCAAGACCAAGGAGCAGATCACCGGCGGCAATCCCAACGGCGAACGCGTCCATCTGGTCAAGAAGGGCGACAGCGTCGCCTCGGTGCTGCGCGATCTCGGCGCGAACGCCGACGAGATCAAGGCGATCACCGCAACGCTCGGCCCTCGCGGCCGCGACGGCGGCCTCAAGGACGGCGAGAAGCTCCGCATCCTGATGGCGCCGGCGAGCCCCGGTGCCCGCCTCCAGCCCTACCGCGTCGTCGTCGCCAACGAGACCATGGTCGAGGCGATCGCTGCGCTGTCCGATCTCGGCAAATACGTCGCGGTCGACGTCTCCAGCATGAACACCGTCGCCGATGCCGCGGCCAGCGCCAGCAGCGATGACGACGATGATGACGACGGCTCCGGCGTGCGGCTCTACCAGAGCATCTACGAGACCGCGATGCGCAACAAAGTGCCGATGCCCGTCATCGACGACATGATCAAGATCTACTCCTACGACGTCGATTTCCAGCGCAAGGTGCAGCCGGGCGATTCCTTCGACGTGTTCTACGCCGGCGAGGACGAGGGCGTGACGTCGACGGAGAAGAACGACGTGCTGTTCGCCTCCCTCACGGTCGGCGGCGAGACCAAGAAATACTACCGCTACCAGAGCCCCGACGACGGCGTCGTCGACTACTATGACGAGACCGGCAAGAGCGCGAAGAAATTCCTGGTCAGGAAGCCCGTCAACAACGCCATCATGCGCTCCGGCTTCGGCGGCCGCCGCCACCCGATCCTGGGCTATGTGAAGATGCACACCGGCGTCGACTGGGCCACGGCCTACGGCACGCCGATTTTCGCCTCCGGTAACGGCGTGATCGAGAAGGCCGGCCCCGAAGGCGGCTACGGCAAATATATCCGCATCAAGCACAACAACGGCTACGAGACGGCCTACGGTCACATGTCCGCCTTCGCCAAAGGCATGGAGATCGGCAAGAAGGTGCGGCAGGGCCAGGTGATCGGCTTCGTCGGCTCATCCGGCCTGTCGACCGGCCCGCACGTCCACTACGAGATCCTGGTCAACGGCCGCTTCGTCGATCCGATGCGCGTGAAGCTGCCGCGCGGCCGTTCGCTCGAGGGCCCGATGCTCGCAGGCTTCGAGAAGGAGCGCGACCGGCTCGACGGCATGATGAGCGGCCGCGGCGGCGCCATCGCCCGCATGTCGGATGCGACCGGCGGCCCGTTGCAGGTCAGCAACCGCTAATTGCAACCGGCCGACATCGGCCGGACATCTCCAGAACACGATCCGAATTCGACGTTCTCGCGCGAGGCCCCGCTTGGCGGCGTCTCAACGTCAAGTTTCGTTTGCCAAAGCGGCACCAGGGGCGAATACTTTCCAAAAAACGGGAGGTCTCGCCATGAAGAACAGGCTCGCCTGCGCAGCGGTCGTCGCTGCCCTTTTCGCCACCACGAGCGTATCGGCCGAGACTTGGGAGGTCACCAAGCTGGTCCAGGGCTCGGCATTCCATGGCGTGCATGGGCTCGGCATCGACAAGGCCGGCCATCTGTTCGCCGGCAGCGTCGCCGGCGCCGCTCTCTACGAGGTGGACGTATCAGGCGGTACCGCCAAGGTTGCAATCCCCTCGCCGATCGGAATGGCCGACGACATCGCGTTTGCGCCCGACGGCACCATGGCCTGGACCGGATTTCTCACCGGCGATCTCTATGCGCGCAAGGGCGACGGCCCGATCAAGAAGCTCGCGAGCGGCCTTCCCGGCATCAACTCGCTCGCCTTCCGCAAGGACGGCAGGCTCTATGCCACCACCGTTTTCCTCGGCGACACGCTCTATGAGATCGACGTCGAGGGCGTGAAGCCGCCGCGCCAGATCATGGAGAAGATGGGCGGCCTCAACGGCTTCGAGTTCGGTCCCGACGACAAGCTCTACGGTCCGCTCTGGTTCAAGGGCCAGGTCGCGAAAGTCGATGTCGACAAGGCCGAGCTGACCGTCGTCGCCGACGGCTTCAAGGTCCCGGCCGCGGTGAACTTCGATTCCAAGGGCAATCTCTTCGTGGTCGACACCGCGCTCGGTCAACTCGTCCGGGTCGATCCCAAGTCGGGCGCCAAGACCCTGGTCGCGCAACTGAAGCCGTCGCTGGACAATCTCGCGATCGACGACAAGGACCGCATCTACGTCTCCAACATGGCCGACAACGGCATCCAGGAGGTCGATCCCGCGACCGGCCAGGCCAAGCAGATCATCATCGGCAAGCTCGCTTTGCCCGGTGGCATCGGCGTCACCTCGGAGAACGGCAAGGATACGATCCACCTTGCCGACGTGTTCGCCTATCGCACGGTGGACGGCGCAACCGGCGAGGTCACCGAAAAGGCGCGCATGCACGCCGCAGGCACCACGCTGGAATATCCGATGAGCGCGACGGCGAAAGGCAACGACGTGGTGCTGTCGAGCTGGTTCACCGGCACGGTGCAGGTGATCGACGCCAAGACCGGCGCGACGCGCGACATGCTGCACGGCTTCAAGGCGCCGCACGATGCGATCACGCTCGCCGACGGCAGCATTTTGGTAGCCGAGCTCGGCACCAAGTCGCTGGTCAAGGTGAGCGGCGAGCACGGCAAGGATCGCACCACGCTGATCGGCGACCTCGAGGGCCCGGTCGGGCTCGTCCGAGGCAAGTCCGACGAAGTCTACGTCACCGAAGCCTTTGCAGGCACCGTGTCCCGGATCGACAGCAACGGCGAAAAGACCGTGGTCGCCAAGGAGCTGAAAATGCCCGAAGGCATCGCGCGCGGGAACGACGGCAAGCTCATCGTGGCGGAAGTCGGCGCCAAACGGCTGATCGAGATCGCGCCGGAAAGCGGCAAGATCACCGAGATCGCCGCCAATCTCCCGATCGGCCTCGCGGGCGCTCCCGGCGGATTGCCGACCAACATTCCGACGGGCGTCGGCATCGGAGCTTCAAGCGTGATCTATTTCTCGTCCGACATCGAGAACGCCATCTACAAGGTGGTGAAGAAATAGCGTCTGATCCCCACCGCGTTAGCTAAAGCGGGATGCTGCGCACCTTTTCGGACCACGCTTTTGCCAGCGCCCCCCAAAACAAAACGCCCCGGAGAGGCTGACCTCTCCGGGGCGGCTTGTCGTTTCAGGCTTTGATCGCCCGCGTTCAGTTCAGCTTCCGCTTCGCCACTGGCGCCTCGAACTGGGTGATCTCGGCGGTCTGCGGTGCCTTGCCGTTGAAGGTCAGCACGTTGCCTTCGGAGGAGATCGCGACACTGTCGCCGTCCCTGACGTCGCCGGCCAGGATCATCTCGGCGAGCGGGTCCTGGACGTGACGCTGGATCACGCGCTTGAGCGGCCTTGCGCCGTAGGCGGGGTCCCAGCCCTTGGCGGCGAGCCAGTCGCGGCCAGCGGCGTCGAGCGTCAGCACGATCTTGCGATCGGTCAGCAGCTTCTGCAGCCGCGCGAACTGGATCTCGACGATCCGGCCCATCTCGCTCCGCTGCAAGCGGTGGAACAGGATGATCTCGTCAACGCGGTTGAGGAATTCGGGGCGGAAATGCCCGCGCACCATTCCCATCACCTGCTCGCGCACGGCCGAGGTGTCCTCGCCCTCCGGCTGATTCACCAGGAATTCCGAACCGAGGTTCGAGGTCATGATGATCAGCGTGTTGCGGAAGTCGACGGTGCGGCCCTGGCCGTCGGTCAGGCGGCCGTCGTCGAGCACCTGCAACAGGACGTTGAAGACGTCGGGATGCGCCTTCTCGATCTCGTCGAACAGCACCACCTGATAGGGCCGGCGCCGCACCGCTTCGGTGAGCGCGCCGCCCTCGTCATAGCCGACATAGCCCGGAGGCGCGCCGATCAGCCGCGAGACCGAGTGCTTCTCCATGTATTCGGACATGTCGAGGCGGACCATCGCGGTCTCGTCGTTGAACAGATACTCCGCGAGCGCCTTGGTCAACTCGGTCTTGCCGACGCCGGTGGGCCCTAAGAACATGAACGAGCCCGTGGGGCGGTTCGGGTCCTGCAGGCCCGCGCGCGAGCGGCGCACGGCAGTTGCGACCGCACGCACGGCCTCGGCCTGGCCGACGACGCGGGTGCCGAGCTGCTCCTCCATCTTCAGGAGCTTTTCCTTCTCGCCCTCCAGCATCTTGTCGACGGGCACGCCGGTCCAGCGCGAGACCACCTGGGCGATGTGGTTGGCGGTGACCGCCTCCTCCATCATCTCGCCGGAGCCTTCGCGCGCCTCGATATCCGCAAGCTGCTTCTCGAGCTGCGGGATCCGGCCATAGGCCAGCTCGCCGGCCTTCTGGAATTCGCCGCGACGCTGGGCGTCGGCGAGATCGACGCGCAGGGCGTCCAGCTCCGATTTCAGCTTCTGGGCGTTGGAGAGCTTGTTCTTCTCCGCGCTCCAGCGTGCCGTCAGCGCCGCGGACTTCTCCTCGAGCTCGGCCAGCTCCTTCTGGAGCGCCTCGAGACGGGATTTGGAGCCGGGATCACTTTCCTTCTTGAGAGCTTCCTGCTCGATCTTGAGCCGGATGATCTCGCGGTCGAGCGAATCCAGCTCTTCCGGCTTGGAATCGACCTGCATCTTCAGCCGGGCCGCGGCCTCGTCCATCAGGTCGATCGCCTTGTCGGGCAGGAAGCGGTCGGTGATGTAACGGTTGGACAGCGTCGTCGCGGCAACAAGCGCGGAATCGGTGATCCGCACGCCATGGTGCTGCTCGTACTTGTCCTTGAGGCCGCGCAGGATCGAGATGGTGTCCTCGACCGAGGGCTCGCTGACAAAGATCGGCTGGAAGCGCCGCGCCAGCGCGGCGTCCTTTTCGACATGCTTCTGGTATTCGTCGAGCGTGGTCGCGCCGATGCAGTGCAGCTCGCCGCGGGCAAGCGCGGGCTTGAGCAGGTTGGAGGCGTCCATCGCGCCGTCGCCCTTGCCGGCGCCGATCAGCGTGTGCATCTCGTCGATGAACAGGATGAAAGTGCCCTCGCTCCCGGTCACTTCCTGGAGCACGGCCTTCAGCCGCTCCTCGAACTCACCGCGGTATTTTGCACCCGCGATCAGCGCGCCGAGGTCGAGCGAGAGCAGCTTCTTGTCCTTCAGGCTCTCCGGCACGTCGCCGTTGACGATGCGCAGCGCGAGGCCTTCGGCGATGGCGGTCTTGCCGACGCCGGGCTCGCCGATCAGGACGGGATTGTTCTTGGTCCGGCGCGACAGCACCTGGATGGTGCGGCGGATCTCCTCGTCGCGGCCGATGACCGGATCGAGCTTGCCGTCGCGCGCGGCCTGGGTCAGGTCGCGGGCATATTTCTTCAGCGCGTCGTACGCGTTCTCGGCGGTGGCCGAGTCTGCGGTGCGGCCCTTGCGCAGGGCCTCGATCGCCGCATTGAGGTTTTGCGGGGTGACGCCGCCCTTGGCGAGGATGGTGCCGGCCTCGCTGGTCTTCTCCAGCGTCAGGCCGAGCAGCAGCCGCTCGACGGTGACGAAGCTGTCGCCGGCCTTCTCGCCGGCCTTTTCGGCGGCATCAAAAGTACGGGCGAGCTCGGGCGCCAGATAGATCTGCCCGGCGCCACCGCCACTGACCTTCGGCACCTTGCCGAGGGCATCCTCGGTCGCCTTCAGAATTGCACGGGAATTGCCGCCGGCGCGGTCGATCAGACCGGCAGCCAGCCCCTCATTGTCGTCCAGGAGGACCTTGAGCACGTGCAGGGTGGAAAACTGCTGGTGTCCCTCGCGCACCGCGAGCGACTGCGCTGACTGGACGAAGCCCCTGGAGCGTTCGGTGTATTTGTCGATATTCATCTTTTCTGTCCCTCGGCCTGCCCCTGGAGCCCTCTAAGGCACTCCAAACGGCATCTTCACTGGGTTTCCGATTACCGCATTGACGTTTCTCAACCGGTAACGGTCGTGTTTTGCCGACGTCGCCGCCGGCCTGAGGCAGATGTGGGAAGCAGGCTGCAGATGCGAAAGAGGCCAGTTCACAATTTCGTGCGCTGATCCGCCGGCTTGGCGGGGCCGGCTCGAATCCCTTAAGTAGCGGCATGACAGCTAGCCAGACCGCCGAGATCACCGGCCTTTACCGCTACCCGATCAAGGGCCTGACACCGGAGCTCCTGCACCGCGCCCCCTTGCGGACGGGCCAGACCCTGCCCGCCGACCGCCGCTACGCCATCGAGAACGGTCCGAGCGGCTTTGATCCCGAACGGCCCGAGTGGAGGCCGAAAATCCAGTTTCTGATGCTCGCACGCAATGAGCGGCTTGCCGAGCTCGACAGCCGGTTCGACGACGCTACCAATGTCTTGACCATCCGCAGGGACGGCCAGACCGTCGCCAGCGGCGATCTCGAGACCGCGGCCGGGCGCGCCGCCATCGAGCGCTACTTCGCGGAGAATTTTCAGCCGGAGCTGAAGGGGCCGCCAAAAGTCCTGTCAGGCCGCGACCACAGCTTCTCCGACGTCGCCCGCAAGGTGGTCTCCATCATCAATCTCGGCAGCGTCCGCGCCATCGAGACCATGCTGGGCGGCGCTGCCGTGCATCCGCTGCGCTTCCGCGCCAATCTCTATGTGAAGGGTTGGCCGGCCTGGTCGGAGCTCGATCTCGTCGGCCAGACGCTGGCGATCGGCGCGGCGCGCCTGAAAGTGGTCAAGCGCATCGTCCGCTGCCCGGCCACCAATGTCGACCCGTTGACGGCCAAGCGCGATCTCGAGATTCCGCCGACGCTCTCGCGCAACCTCGGCCACATGGACTGCGGCATCTATGCCGAGGTGATCGAAGGTGGCGACATCGGCGTCGGCGATGCGGTTGCGGCGGAAGAGCCGAAGCTGGTGTGAGCGAACTCCGCTGCCGTAGGGTGGGCAAAGGCGCTCTTGCGCCGTGCCCACCATCTTTATCGAGCGGACGGAAGTGGTGGGCACGCTTGCGCTTTGCCCACCCTACGGCACCGTCGCTATGGCACCGTTAGTTCGGCATGACATAGGCATAGATCCGGCCGCGCGAGACCGGCGCTTCGCGGACGCGGTTGCCGTTGTTGCCGGAGATCATGATCGGATTGCCCTGCGCGTCGATGCCGGTGATGATGCCGACATGACCGCCGCGGCGGCCGCGCGACATCACCGCGATGGCGCCGACCTGCGGACCGGAGACACGGGTGCCGTAACGCGCGAACGAGCTCGCCATGTCGGAGCCCGAACCCTTATGGCCGGTGTGCTCCAGCACCATGTTCATGAAACGCGCGCACCACAGGCTGCCGCGCCCGGTCGGGTTGCCGCCGACATAGCGGCGCGCCTCGGATACCAGGCTCGATCCGCCGCCGAAGCCGCCGCTATTGGCCATTGCGGTGTTAGCCATGGCGGTATGGGCCATGCCGCCGCTGTTGGCGTTCGGATCATAGCTCGCCTGGGTGTCGGCGAATCCGCCCGCCTGCAATTGCGCCGCGCTGCGCTCGAAGCGCGAGCTGCGGGCATGGTGGCGGTAATGATGATGCCTGGCGTGGTGCACGTAAGCGTGCCGCTCTGCGCTATGACGATGATGCGGCCGCGCTGAGGCCGGAGAAACCAATGCGGCAACCGCCGCGAACAAAATCGCCAGCGCGACAACACAACGCGACAGGCGAGACGCAAACAACTCAAACATTCTTCATCCTTCGTTGACACCCCACTTCCCAATCGGCCCGTGCAACGGCCGACATCGGTCTGGCCGTTAAGCCGTCCGATGTGGCGAGAAAAAGACGCGGGCTGCCTGCGAATAGCTGCGATGATTTTGCGCCGATACTGGCTTGAGGCTGCCGCATTGCCGACAACAGCATTAACTGCAATCCTGCAAAGGCGGCTTTAAGAGAGGGAAACGGTTAATGCCCCACGCCACGACCAGGGACGACGTCCGCATCTATTTCGAAGAAGCGGGTCAGGGAACGCCAATCATTTTTCTGCACGAGTTCGCGGCCGACTACACCAATTGGGAGCCGCAGATGCGCTACTTCTCGCGCGGCCACCGCTGCATCACCTATTCGGCGCGCGGCTACACGCCGTCGGACGTGCCTGAGGGCGAGGTCTACAGCTACACGCATTTCTACACCGATGCGCTCGCAGTGCTCGATCATCTCAGGATCGAGCGGGCCCATCTGGTCGGCCTGTCGATGGGCGCCTACTCGTCGCTTCAGATCGGATTGAACGCGCCGCAGCGCGCGCTGTCGATGACGCTGGCCGGCGTCGGCTCCGGCTCGGAGATCGAGAACATGGAGGCCTGGCGCAAGCAGTGCCGCGCCAATGCCGAGCAATTCGAGACGCTGGGCTCCGCCGAGGTCGCAAAGGTCACGCGCGAGGCGCCGAGCCGGATTCCCTTCCTGGTGAAGGACCCGCGCGGCCATGCCGATTTCTATGCCGCGCTGGCGCGCCACGATTCCAAGGGATCGGCGCGCACGATGCGCGGCTTCCAGGGCGGCCGCCCCTCGATCTACACGATGACGGACGCAATCAAGCGCGCATCGACGCCGGCGCTGATCATCTGCGGCGACGAGGACGATCCGTGCGTCGGGCCGAGCCTGTTCCTGAAGCAGCATCTGCCCACGGCGGGGCTGGCGATGTTTCCGAAGTCCGGCCACGTGCTCAATCTCGAAGAGCCCGCGCTGTTCAACGAAAGCGTGGAGCGGTTCGTGACGCTGGTGGAAGCGGGACGATGGCCGGCGCGCGACCTGAGGTCGCTGGCTCCACACTAGCTGTCATTCCGGGATGCGCCGAAGGCGCAGACCCGGAATCCATCGGGCTGCGGGCGTTGTTGCACGATGGATTCCGGGCTCGCGCTACGCGCGCCCCGGAATGACGCCTACGGCGTCACTTCCCCCCGCCCCGGCTGAGCAGGAACACTGCCTGCTCCCCGAACATGTTCCACACCCACCAGGGCAGATTCAGCGGCACCGGGCGGCCGTAGAGATCGAGCGCGACCGAGCGCTCCATCTTGACGTTGATCTCGTCGCAGAGCTGCACGAAATCCTTGATGGTGCAGAAATGGATGTTGGCGGTGTCGTACCAGGTCGCCGGCAAATTCTCGGTGCGCGGCATGTGGCCGCCGACCAGGAGCTGGAGCCGCATCTTCCAGAAACCGAAATTCGGGAACGAGACGATGGCGCGGCGGCCGATGCGCAGCAGATTCTCCAGCACCACGCGCGGCTGCCGGGTCGCCTGCAGCGTCTGCGACAGGATCACGTAGTCGAAGGCGTCGTCGGGATAATTGACGAGGTCGGTGTCGGCATCGCCCTGCACCACCGCAAGGCCCTTGGCGACGCAGCGATTGACGCCCTCGCGCGACAGCTCGATGCCGCGGCCGTCGATGCCGCGGGTCTCCAGCAGCTGAAGCAAATCGCCCTCGCCGCAGCCGACGTCGAGCACTTTCGAGCCCGGCTTGACCATGTCGGCGACCAGCAGATGATCGGCGCGAAACTGGCCGGACGATCCGGTCGCAAGGCCGCCCAGCGGCAATACTTCCTGCACAGACATGCTAGCCATCCTTCAGTCCACGCGCCTTGCCCGCCGATTGCAGGAAGGCGCGGGAGATGTCGAAGAATTCGGGCACGTCGAGCAGGAAGGCGTCGTGGCCGCGATCGGTCTCGATCTCGGCGAACGACACCCGTGCGCTCGACGCATTCAGCGCGTGCACCAGCGCGCGCGATTCCGAGGTCGGAAACAGCCAGTCGCTGGTGAAGGAGACCACGCAGAAGCGGGTCGCAATTCCCGCGAACGCCTTCGCGAGCACGCCGCCATGGTCGGCGGCGATGTCGAAATAGTCCATCGCACGCGTCAGATAGAGATAGGAATTGGCGTCGAAGCGCTCGACGAAGGAAGAGCCCTGATAGCGCAGATAGGACTCGACCTGGAAGTCGGCGTCGAACGAGAAGGTCGGCAGCTCGCGGTCCTGCATGCGCCGTCCGAACTTGCGATGCAGCGCCGCGTCCGAGAGATAGGTGATGTGCGCCGCCATCCGCGCCACCGCGAGCCCGCGATGCGGATGGATGCCATGATCGGCATAGCCGCCGCCGTGCCAGTCGGGATCGGCCATCACGGCCTGGCGGCCGAGCTCGTGAAAGGCGATGTTCTGCGCCGAGTGCCGCGTCGCGCAGGCGATCGCCAGCGCGGAGAACACGCGGCCCGGATAGGCCGCGGTCCATTGCAGCACCTGCATGCCGCCCATCGAGCCGCCGACGACCGCGAACAGCGTGTCGATGCCGAGCCGGTCGACCAGCATCGCCTGCGCACGCACCATGTCGGGGATGGTGATGACGGGGAAATCGAGGCCCCAGACCTTGCCGGTGGAAGGATTGAACGAGGCCGGCCCGGTCGAGCCCATGCAGCCGCCGATCACGTTGGAGCAGATGATGAAGTAGTGCTTGGGATCTATGGGTCGGCCGGGGCCGACCAGCGTCTCCCACCAGCCGGGCTTGCCGGTGACGGGATGCACGTTGGCGACATGCTGGTCGCCGGTCAGCGCATGGCAGATCAGCACCGCGTTGGAGCGATCGGCGTTGAGCTCGCCATAGGTCTGGTAGGCGATCTGGAACGGGGTGAGATCGACGCCGCAATCGAGCCGCAGCGGCTGCTCGGCGCCGAAATGCGCGATCTGCGAGCTTGGATGATCCACCTCGTGCGACCGCTCGTCGGCGCTGATCGCAGGACTCGGTATCGACTTGACGCCACCCATCTGACCATCGACCTCGTTTGCGATCAAACGCGTGATCGCCACTTGCATCAGGCCATGAAAAACCCGGCCTGAACGATAGGTTCGGCCGGGATCGGAAGCGTCCCCGGCCTGTTTAGCGAGTTTTTTAACGTGGCTGCAAGCCGGCCGGCTCAAATGACCACGGAACGGGCAAAAGCTACCGTCTTGGGCGGTTTTCGTCAAGTCGCGGCCCGGATCGGCCCAATTCGTCTCTCACGCGTCGTCCGAAAAGGACGTGATTTCTCTTTGCTTTCGCTGCCCTGACTGCCTAATCAGGACATCCCCCATCGAAACCATCGACAGCCAGACATGTCCCAACGTCCGCCCGCGCCACCATCGCTTCAGGAACTGCGCAAGGAGATCGACGCGATCGACGAGGGCATGCATCGCCTGCTGATGCAGCGCGGCGACATCATCGACCGCCTGATCCAGGTGAAGCAGACCCAGGAGGTCGGCTCGGCGTTCCGCCCGGCGCGCGAGGCCGCCATGATGCGCGAGATCGTGCAGCGCCATCGCGGCATCCTGCCGCTCGACACGGTCGAGAGCATCTGGCGCGTCATCATCTCGACGTTCACTTACGTGCAGGCGCCGTTCTCCGTGCATGCCGACATCTCGGCGAGTGAGCCGGCGATGCGCGATTCCGCGCGCTTCCATTTTGGCTTCACCGTGCCTTACGTCGCGCATTTCAGCGCGCAGGCCGCGGTCGAGGCGGTGGCGAAATCCAAGGGCGATCTGGCGCTGGTCTCGGCAACGTCCAGCCGCACACCCTGGTGGCTCTTGCTCGAAACGGAAGGCGCGCCAAAAATCATCGCGCGGATGCCCTTCGTCGAGCGTGCCGATCATCCGGCCGCACTGCCGGTGTTCGCGATCTCGCGCGTCGCCGACAGCGCCCTGGTGACGGAGGTCGAGACCTTCAGCGTCCGCGTGTCCGGGTGGAACGCCGAGGTCGCGCGCGCCCTGTCGCCGCTCGCCGAGATCGTGGCGGTGCCTGATACCGCCTTCGACGGCGCGGCGCTGCTGGTCTCGGTCACGAGCGCGACCAGCATCGACAAAATCAGGGCTGCCCTGATCGAGGCGGGGGCCTCGGTGCGCTCTACAGCCCTCGTCGGCAGCCACGCAACGCGCTATACGGTGCCCCCGACCGGGGCCAAATCGTAAACCACGCGCCGCGCCCCGCCATTTTCGGAGTTCAAGATGTCCCGCCCCGTGCCGAATCCCGGCATTCTCGATATTGCGCCCTACACGCCCGGCAAGAGCCCGGTCGCCGAGCCGGGCCGCAAGGTGTTCAAGCTGTCGGCCAACGAGACGCCGTTCGGGCCCTCGCCCAAGGCGATCGAGGCGTTCAAGCACGTGGCGGATCACCTGGAAGACTATCCGGAAGGAACCTCGCGCGTGCTGCGCGAGGCGATCGGCCGCTCCTTCGGGCTCGACCCGAACCGCATCATCTGCGGCGCCGGCTCGGACGAGATCCTCAATCTGCTCGCCCACACCTATCTCAGCCAGGGTGACGAGGCGATCTCCACCACGCACGGCTTCCTGGTCTACCCGATCGCGACCATGGCGGTGGGCGCCAAGAACGTCGTCGCGCAGGAGACCAACCTCACCTGCGACGTCGACGCCATCCTCAAGGCGGTGACGCCGAAGACCAAGCTGGTCTGGCTCGCCAACCCCAACAATCCAACCGGCACCTATGTGCCGTTCGACGAGGTCAAGCGCCTGCGCGCCGGCCTGCCGTCGCACGTGCTGCTGGTGCTCGATGCCGCCTATTGCGACTACGTCTCGCGCAACGACTACGAGATGGGGATCGAGCTGGTCGCTACCACCGAGAATACGGTGGTGACGCACACCTTCTCCAAGATCCACGGCCTCGCGGCACTGCGCATCGGCTGGATGTTCGGCCCCGAGCACATCATCGACGCGGTCAACCGCATCCGCGGCCCGTTCAACGTGTCGACGCCAGCAATGTATGCCGCGGTCGCCGCGATCGAGGACACTGCGCACCAGGCGATGTCGAAGCAATTCACCGAGACCTGGCGCAACTGGCTGACCGAGGAGATCGGCAAGCTTGGGCTGAAGGTGACGCCGAGCGTCGCCAATTTCGTGCTGATCCACTTCCCGACCGACAAGGGCAAGACCGCGGATGACGCCGACGCCTTCCTGACCAAGCGGGGCCTCGTGCTGCGCGGCTTGAAGAATTACGGCCTGCCGCATTCGCTGCGCATGACCATCGGCACCGAGGAGGCCAACCGCCTCGTGGTCGACGGCTTGCGCGACTTCATGGCCGGCAAATGAGCAGCGCACCGCACTTCCAGCGCGTCGCGCTGATCGGCTTCGGCCTGATCGGCGGCTCGATCGCGCGCGCTGCGAAGCTCCAGAGCCTGGCGGGCGAAATCGTCACCACCGCGCGCTCGGAGAAGACCCGCGCGCGGGTGATGGAGCTCGGGATCGTCGATCAGGTCGTGGCGACCAATGCGGAAGCAGTGAAGGATGCCGATCTCGTCATCCTCTGCATTCCCGTCGGCGCCTGCGGCGAGGTCGCGCAGGAGATCGCCGCGCATCTGAAGCCCGGCGCCGTTGTCTCCGACGTCGGCTCGGTCAAGGGCGCCATCGTCAGGGACATGGCGCCGCATCTGCCGAAGACCGTTCATTTCGTGCCGGCGCACCCCGTGGCAGGCACCGAGCATTCGGGGCCGGATTCAGGTTTCGCCGAGCTCTTCATCAATCGCTGGTGCATCCTCACCCCGCCGGAAGGCGTCGACGCGGCCGCGACTGATCGCCTGCGCGCCTTCTGGGCGGCGATGGGCGCCAAGGTCGAGGTGATGACGCCGGACCATCACGATCTCGTGCTCGCGATCACCAGCCATCTGCCGCATCTGATCGCCTACACCATCGTTGGCACCGCCGACGAGCTGGCGCAGGTGACGGAGTCCGAGGTGATCAAATTCTCCGCCGGCGGTTTCCGCGATTTCACCCGCATCGCGGCGTCCGACCCGACGATGTGGCGCGACGTCTTCCTCGCCAACAAGGAGGCCGTGCTGGAGATGCTCGGCACCTTCACCGAGGACCTCGCAAAACTGACCCGCGCGATCCGCCGCGGCGACGGCGAAGCCCTGTTCGACCATTTCACCCGCACCCGCGCCATCCGCCGCGGCATCGTCGAGATCGGCCAGGATTCGGCGGCCGCGGATTTCGGCCGGCAGCACGGGCAGCTCGGCAACAAGCCGTGAGTTCGTAGCTCGGATGGCGCCAGCGCGGGAGCGATCTCGATCTGCTCCCTTGACCTAGTCGATGAAGGCCGCGAGCTCACCCGGCGTCCCCGAGGGAAAGGCTTCCTTGAGAAAGTCGAGGAACGCGGATACGCGAGCGCTGAGCAGCCGGCGCGAAGGGTACAGCGCCCAGAGGACGATCTCCGGTCCGTCGACATCACCCCAGTGGACGAGCTTGCCGGCCGCCAGGTCGTGACTCACAAGCGACACAGGAAGGCGAGCGGCGCCCACGCCTGCGCGGACCGCATCGCGAACCATAACGATCGAGGACAGGCGAAGCACCGGATCGGTCGAGATCCGTGAGTTTCCGATCGAAGACTTCACCTCCCACGCCGATGTCAGATCGCTCGCACCACGCACCACGGTCGGAACGGCAAGATCGTACGCAGGGCGACTGAGGTCGGGGCTCGCGACCACGACCAGCCGATCGCGCATCAGGATTCGTCCGACAAGGGTTTCGTCGGGGTCGGGATTGACGCGGATCACGAGGTCATAGCCTTCCTCGATCATGTCGACGGCGCGGTCTTCCGTCGTGACCTCGAGCCGCACCTCCGGATATTTCAGAGCGAACGCAGCGGCCAGCTTTCCCATCGCAGTTTGCGAGAAAAGCAGAGGCGCGCTGATCCGCAAGCTGCCTCGCGGCTTGGCACCGCCTGAAGCGATCGCCGCCGCCGTCTCGTCGAGTTCGGCGAGCAATGTTCCCGTCCGCTCATAGAGCGCCCGCCCTTCCTCGGTGAGCTTCAGCGTGCGGCTTCCGCGCTCGAAGAGGCGCAAGCCAAGGCTGCCCTCCAGCTCGGAGACCCGGCGCGAGAGCGTCGCCTTCGGGCGGCCGGCAGCCCGGGCGGCCCGTCCGAACCCGCCGTGACGGGCGACAAGGTTGAAATCGGCGAGTGCGAGCAGATCCATATGTTCCACCAATGAGACGGTCTGTACAAATATAGCGTCTATCGGCCCGCACGTGGGTCACTAATTTGCGGGGGTGTCCAGCAACCCACCCCGGAGAGTGAACCCATGACCATCCTCGTGACCGGCGCCACCGGCAATGTCGGCCGCCAAGTCGTTGAACAGCTCGTCAAGCGCGGCGCCGATGTTCGCGCCCTCGTCCGCGATCCTGCAAAGGCCAACCTGCCGCCGGGCGTGAACGTCGTGCAGGGCGACCTCCTGGACGTTGACTCGCTGCGCAGTGCGTTCTCAGGCGTCTCCACCCTGTTCCTGCTCAACGCCGTGGTAGCGGACGAATTCACCCAGGCGCTGATCGCCCTCAACATTGCGCGAGAAGCTGGCGTCGAGCGGCTCGTCTATCTGTCGGTGATCCACAGCGATCTGTACGTGAACGTGCCGCACTTCGCGGGCAAGTTCGGCGTCGAGCGGATGATCGAGCAGATGGGCTTCAACGCCACCATCCTGCGCCCCGCCTACTTCATGAACAACGATCTCACGATCAAGGACGTGGTGAGCGGATACGGCGTCTACCCCATGCCGATCGGCGGCAAAGGACTGGCGATGATCGACGCCCGCGACATCGGTGAAATCGCGGCCATCGAGCTCGTCCGCCGCGACAAGTCCGGCGCATCACTTCCGCCCGACCGGATCAATCTCGTCGGTCCGGACACACTGACCGGCGCGAAGGCTGCCGCCATCTGGTCGGAGGTGCTGGGTCGCACGATCGCATATCCGGGTGACGATCCTGCCGGCTTCGAAAAGAACCTCAGGCAGTTCATGCCGAGCTGGATGGCCTTCGACATGCGGCTGATGAGCGAGCGCTTCCTCACCGACGGAATGATCCCCAATGCCGGCGACGTCGAGCGTTTGAACACTCTCCTCGGCCGTCCGCTGCGCTCCTATCGCGACTTCGTCTCTGAGATCACGGCTTCGGCCTGACGGCAGCGGCATCAGCCCAAGGGCCCGCGAGCTGCTCGCGGAAGGCAAGCTCTGATCGTCACAACGAACATGAACCAGGGGGCGGCCTCCACGGAGACGTCCCGCATTCCGAGGTCACGACCATGCAAGACTCCGAAACCGATAACATCCGGACTGTCCCACCGAAGATACTGATCCTTGGCGCGACCGGCGCCACCGGCCGCCTGATCGTCAACCAGGCGGTGGCGCGAGGGTACGACGTCGCGGCGCTCGTGCGTTCTGGCGAGAAAGCGCGTGATCTGAAGGGTGCCAATCTCATCATCGGCGATGCCCGCGACGAGATCGCCTTGCGTCAGGCACTCAAGGGCCGTGATGCCGTTGTCAGCGCACTCGGCACACCGGCGAGCCCGTTCCGCGAGGTGACGCTGCTCTCGGCGGCGACACGCATGCTTGTGAATACGATGAAGGCGCAACAAGTCTCGCGCCTCGTCTGCATCACCGGAATTGGCGCAGGTGATAGCGCCGGCCATGGCGGGTTTGTTTTCGACAATCTGATTTTCCCGCTGCTCTTGCGCAAGGTGTACGCCGACAAAAACCGCCAGGAGGCCATCGTCAGAAACAGCGGGCTCGACTGGGTTCTCGTTCGGCCCTCAGTCCTGAACGACAAGCCCGGCCGCGGCTCGGTCCGAGCCCTGACGGACCTCTCCGACTTCCGTGGAGGAAGCATATCGCGACAGGACGTTGCGACCTTCGTCCTGGATCAACTGCGCGCCGATGCCTGGCTGCATCGTGCGCCGTTGATCACGTGGTGAACTCAGCCCACGCTCTAATACAGCGGCGGGATCTGGCCGACCTTGACCGGGCCGAGCAGCACGGCGCCGTCGACGAATTTCAGCGGGAAGCTTCTCGCCTTCTTGCCTTCCAGCGTGCTCTCGGTGCCGATCGAGTTGATGCCGGCGGCGACGCCGGCATTGGCGTTCTGCTTGATCACCTTGCCGAGGCCGGGCACGGCTCGGTCGAGCGCGCCGAACAGATTGTTGAGGTCCTGCGATTTCACGCCGGGCGCGACGCGATCGAGCGTTGCCTGCGGCACGCCCTCCTCGAGCATCTTCTCGATGCCGAGCGCCGGGATCACGCGCTCGAGGCCCGTGACGGTCATCTGCAGTTCGCCGTCGAGCCGGCCATTGGCGGAGAGGCCAAGCGTGCCGGCCGCAACCGCGATCATCTCGCCCTGCTGGATCCGCGACTGCACGATCTCGATATGACCGCCGGCGGCCTGGATCTCGCGGAAGCGCTGCGGCCAGGGCTTTGGCGTCAGGTCGGAGAGGCCCGTGATCTTGGCGCGCGTGTCCGCCTCGAACGGCTCGGCGAGCAAGGGATGAACGCCCTGGATGCTGCCCTGCGCGACATGGAGCACGGTCTCGATCACGGGATGATCGGCTGGCGATCCGTCCGCGAGGCGCCCGTGCAGTTCGACCTGCTTGGCACGCGCGAGCGGCACCTGCATGCTGCCGTCGAGACGATTGATGTTGGGATCGTCGAACACGATCGAGGCGCGGTCCGGCACCGCCGGCAGGCCGACCACGCTGCTGCGGCCCTTGCTCCAGTTCACCACGAAGGTGTTTTGCGTGACACCGTCGGTCAGCGTCGCGGGCGCGGAGAATTCGGCGATGACGAGCTTGGGATCGTACACCTGCGCAACGACCAGGATGTTGTCGAGCTTGGCCGTGAACGGCGTCTTGCTCGCGTTCTGCGAGACCAGGGCGACGCTGGCGCCGGAGCACTGGACCTCGAAGCGGAACGGGAATCCGGCGATCGAGCGCTTGGCGCAATCATAGATGCGGCCGGACTTGGCCTCCTGCGCCCGCCAGGCATCTGCGGCCACTTCGGCCTGCGAGGCCGCATAGAACCAGAAGCAGCTCCAGGCGACGGCGAGGATCAGGACGAGGAGGGGGGCGATGAAAAGGCCCCAACGGGAACGGCGGCCTGCGGCAACGGTCATATTGGACATGCGGCGACCCTTTGGCCCCAGATTTTGGCAAATGTAAGCGAGGCCAGCCCCCGACGAAAGGCGGAGAATTCACTTCGCTTGGGGGCGCGGTTCTGGTAGCCGTGCCCGAAATGTCCGAAATCACCCTCCCCTCCGTCACGACAGCCACGGGCGACCTCTGGGTGTTCGGCTACGGTTCGCTGATGTGGCGACCGGGCTTCGACTTCGAGGAGCGCGTCCCGGCGCGGCTGGTCGGCGAGCACCGGGCGCTCTGCGTCTATTCCTTCGTCCATCGCGGCACGCCGGAGAAGCCGGGCCTGGTGCTCGGGCTCGACCGCGGCGGCGCCTGCCGCGGCATCGCCTTCCGTGTCGCTGAAAAGAACCGCACCGAGGTCGTCGCGTATTTGCGGGCGCGCGAGCAGGTCACCTCGGTCTATCGCGAGGTGATGCGCTCGGTGTGGCTGGAGAACGATGCGCGCCAGCGCGTCTCCGCGCTCGCCTATGTCGTCGACCGCGGCCATGTGCAATATGCCGGCCGCCTCTCGCTCGCCGAGCAGCACCGCCATGTCGTCCAGGGCCACGGCCAGTCCGGCGCCAATCGCGACTATGTCACCGCGACGGTGAAGGCGATCGAGGCCGAAGGCTTTCGCGACGCCCAGCTGCATCAGCTCGCGACCATGCTGCATGGCGATGCGCATTCCCTGCACCCGCCGGCTCCCGATGATCGAGAGAGCCGCTAGCTCTCCGACGGGGCGTAACTCGGCGAGGCGCCGATCAATTGCTCCTGCTCCTTGCGGCCGGCTTCGACGAGGCGGCTGGTTGCCTCTTCGATGGCCGTTTGCACACGGGAGAGAAACTCATCCTTCGGCAGGCCTGACGGCAACGGATCGAGGAATTCCACCACGAGCGTGCCGGGATAGCGCATGAAGGTGCGGCGGGGCCAGAACAGGCCGGAGTTGAGCGCGATCGGCAGGCACGGCACGCCGCAGGACGAATAGATCTGCGCGAAGCCGGTCTTGTAGTCGGGCGGCGCGCCCGGCGCGCGGCGCGTGCCTTCCGGAAAGATCACGAGCTGCCGGCCCGAGCGCACCGCCTCGCGCGCCCGCCGCGTCATGTCCAAGAGCGCCTTCACGCCGGCCTTGCGGTCGATCGCGATCATCCCGGTCTTGACCAGGAACTGGCCGAACACCGGAATCTGCATGAGCTGACGCTTGAGGATGAAGATCGGACGATTGAAGAATCCGGGCAGCACGAACGTCTCCCAGAACGACTGGTGCTTTGCCACGATCACCAGCGGCCCCTGCGGTATCTTCTCGACGCCGCGGAATTCGACCTTGATGTTGCAGACCACGCGCATCAGGACCAGCGTCGCCTTGGCCCACCATTCCGCAACCGTCAGCATGGCGCGCGGCGGCAATGCGAAGGTCGGCAGCGCCATGATCGCGAGGCAGACCAGCACGGCGTAGAACAGCACGTTGAACACGAGCGAGCGCAGGAAAATCAGGAACATCGACGATCCGATTATTTTGCCGATTAATTTGCCGATCAATTTGGCTTGTTAATTGGCTTGGGCGGTGGCGGGCCGCTTGGGCTGATGACCTGCAGGCTGCTCCGACATCTCGGGCGAAAGGTCAATCCCGAAATCCTCCAGCCGCACCCTGAGCTCGGCCGCGACGTACTTGACATATTCCGACAGCAGCAGCCGCAAGGTGGACGCCGAGGTCCACCACGGCTCCTCGCGCCATTTGTCGCCGACCACCGCGAATGGGATCAACGTCGTCTGCGGCATCGCATGCGAGAATTCCACCAGCGCGCGCGGCATGTGATAGTTCGAGGTGACCACGATCAGCGACTTGAACCGCCGGCCGTCGGCCCAGCGCCGCGCCTCCGCCGCATTGCCGCGGGTCGAGAGCGCGGTGCGGTCGAGATCGACACAACAGGTCATGAAGGACTGGTTCTCCGGCAACGTCCGGGAGATGTCGCTCGCCGTCGACGTCGGGTGCACGCCGGAGATCAGGAGCCGCCTGCCGTAGCCGGCAGCGAGCAGCTCCATCGCGTCCGACACCCGCGAGGAGCCGCCGGTCAGGACCACGATGCCGTCTGCCTTGCGGCTTGGGGCGATCTCGGCGCCGCGCAATTGCGACAGGAACGCGATGAAGCCCGCCGCCGCGCCGACGAAGGCGAGCGCAATCGTCGACACCAATGCCGCGCGCAGCCAGCCGCGCGGCAGGTTCGGCGATCGATCGTCGGTCGGCGAGGTCATATGATGTCGGTGATCCCTTCCCTGAGGTGATTTTAAAAGGTTTTGAGGCGAAGTGGAGTCCCGGTTTCTTCGCCCTCTCCTGCGGGAGAACGGAAGAAAGAACTCAATCCACATCGTTCAACGTCGCAAACAGGGTCTGGCGCGAGGCCACCGCGGTGATGGCGCCGATCAGCACGGCCTGGGCCGCGAGCACGATGTAGCCGGATGGCCGCAGCGAGAAGGTGCCGAGCAGAGCCGCGAACTGGTCGCCGACGGGGGTACCGGAAAACCAGCCGGCGATCGACTCGGAGAAGCCGAACACCAGCATGGCGGCGCCGCCGCCGATCACGCCGCCCTCGAGGCCCAGCCTCAGGAAATGACGCAGGAAGTGATTGGCGATGTAGCGGTCGCCGGCGCCGACGAAATGCAGCACCTCGACGATCGGACGGTTCGCCGCCATGGCGCCACGGGTCGCGAACGAGACCGAGATGATGGTGGCGATGATGACCAGCGCGAGGATGCCGAGGCCGGCGAGCACGGTGGCGTTGGTCATCGAGCGCATCCGCTCGATCCAGGCGCGGTGATCGTCGACGCTGGCACTTGGCGCGACCTGGGTCACGCGCGCGCGCAAGACGCCGAGATCGAGCAGCGTGCCGGGTTGCACGCGCGCGATGATCATGCGCGGCACCGGCAGGTCGTCCATCGACAGCCCGGTGCCGAGCCAGGGCTCGAGCAGCTTGCCGCTCTCCTCCCGGGTGAACGGCTTGACCTCGACGACGCCGGCTTGCGCACGCATCGCCTCCGTCACCGCCGCGGTGTCGCGTTCGAGATCGCGGCCGGCCTGCGGGCGAACCTGGATGGTGATTTCGCTGGCGACGTCCGACTGCCATTCCGCGGCGGATGCGCTCACCAATAGCACCGTGCCCGTGGTCATCGACGCCAGGAAGGTCATGATGGCGACGACGGCGACCAGCGCGCGGCCCTGGATCGAGGCCCGCGGCACGATCGGCGACATGTTGCGCGCGTTGGCCGGAAGCTGCGGACGCTCCTGTCCGAGGTCGACCAACACGCCGCGCTCGTCGGTCCTACTCATAGACGTGCAACCGTCCCTGGTGCAGCACCAGCCGCCGGGCCTCGTACTGGTCCATCAGGCCGATGTCGTGGGTCGCGATGATGACGGCGGTGCCCGATTTGTTGAGCTCGATGAAGAGCCGCAGCAGGCGGCGTCCGAGCGTCGGATCGACGCTGCCGGTCGGCTCGTCCGCGAGCAGCAGTTGCGGCCGCGAGATGACGGCGCGCGCGATCGCCGCGCGCTGCTTCTCGCCGCCCGACAGGATCGGCGGCAGCGCGTCCATGCGGTCGCCGAGCCCGACCCAGCGCAGCAGGTCGATCACCTCCTTGCGATAGCTCGCCTCGCTGCGGCCCATGACGCGGAACGGCAGCGCCACGTTCTCATAGGTCGTCATGTGATCGAGCAGGCGGAAATCCTGCAGCACGATGCCGATGCGCTTGCGCAAATCGGCGATCTCGTCCTTGCCGAGACGCGAGATGTCGTGGCCGAACAGATTGACGAGTCCCCGCGTCGGCCGGTGCGACAGGAACAACAGGCGCAGCAGCGAGGTCTTGCCGGCACCGGAGGGGCCGGTAAGAAACTGGAACGAATGCGCCGGGATCTGGAAGCTGAGGTCGCGCAGGATCTCCGGCCCCAGACCGTAACGCAATCCGACATTTTCGAACCGAACCAAGCTCAGCTCCGTTCGAGAGGGGACGCGGGTCGCACTGCTGCGCTCCGCCATACGCGACCAACGGGTTTTGCCGCCGTTATGGTTTCCGGTTCGTTAACGGTCGCGCTGTAGCATACATCGTAGCATCCTTGCCGCGCGGCTCTCCCCGACGCGGTCATCGTCAAGGCTCGTCCATGCATATCGTCTGCCCCCATTGTATGACATCCTACGCCATCAAGCTTGCGAGCCTTGGGGCGAACGGACGGGCGGTCCGCTGTTCCCGCTGCAAGGAGACCTGGATCGCCCATGCCGAGGATGCCATCGAGGAGGCATCCGTCCCGGCCATGGCCGCGGCCAGCCAGGCCGACGACCAGACCGATCTTGCCGAGCAATGGAACTCCTATGCCAAGGACGACGGCGCCACCGATGCGCCCGTCGTCGACAGCCCCTCGATTGCCAGCGACTGGCCCGACGAAGAGGCCAAGGAAACCGAAGACGAGTGGTCCGCGGCCGCCCGGGAAGCCGAGGAGGAGGTCGTCGGCGCGCAGCACCAGTCCTGGTTCCGCGGCTTGTTCGGCCGCCGCGGCGCGCGGGTGAGCCGTCCAGTCGCCACCGCGTCGCCCAAAAAATCCCATTTCGGCCTGCCGACCGCCTGCGCCGCCATGGGCGCGCTGGTTCTGGCGCTGGTGATCTGGCGCGGCGACATGGTGCGGCTGCTGCCGCAGACCGCCGCCTTCTACAAGATGGTCGGGCTCGAGGTGAACCTGCGGGGCCTCGCCTTCAAGGACGTGAAGCTGTCCAGCGAGACCGTGGACGGTAAGCAGGTGCTGGTGATCGAGGGTGTGATCGTCGGCGAGGGCAAGAAGCCGCTCGACATTCCGCGGCTGCGCTTTGCCGTGCGCGACGGGCAAGGCGCCGAGATCTACGCCTGGAATACGGTGCTGGAGCAGACCGTGCTGCGGCCCGGCGAGCGCGCCTTCTTCCGCTCCCGCCTGGCCTCGCCGCCGCCGGAAGGCCGCAATATCGACGTTCGCTTCTTCAACCGGCGCGACATTGCCGGCGGCAGCGTATAATCGCGCCGCCCGGTACCGAGGTTGGTCCGAAAGTTGGTCTCATGCCGAAGATCTTGATCGCCGATGACGAAGATTCGATGCGCACGCTGGTGGCGCGCGCCATCGCCATGGACGGGCACGAAACGGTCACCGCGCAGGACGGCGCCGAGGCGCTGGAGATCCTGACCCGCGAGGACGGCGCCTTCGACCTGCTGCTGACCGACATCCAGATGCCTATCATGGACGGCATCGCGCTGGCGCTCTCCGCCGCGCGCGATTTTCCCGATCTGACCATCTTGCTGATGACAGGCTTTGCCGACCAGCGCGAGCGCGCCTCGAACCTCAATGCGCTGGTGCACGACGTCGTGACAAAACCGTTCTCGGTCGCCGACATCCGCACCGCGGTGGCGGATGCGCTGGCGGCGAAGAAGGGGTAGTGGCGGGCAACCTTAACCACACATACCGCTGTCATGCCCCGGCTTGCCGTCTTCGCTGACGCTTCGCCGGCCGAGTACCCGCGTGGGCCCGGCGTAGCATCGCGGAGCCGGGACCGGGGCATCCAGTACGTCGCGGCCTATCGACTTAGTCACTGCTGTCTCTGGAATACTGGATCGCCCGGTCCCGGCTCCGCGATGCTACGCCGAGGCCCACACGGCGCTGGCACGCCGAAGCTTCAGCGAAGGCGGCAAGCCGGGCGATGACAGTGAGCTCGTGGCGACTTCGCCTCAGAAATCCTTCAGCAGCCGCTCGATGTAATCGAGCTCGATCTGCGGGCGCGAGCTGTCGCCGAGGCGGCGGCGGAGCTCTTCGAGGATGCGGCGGACGCGCTGGGCGTCGATCTCGCCCGGGATCTTGACGGTGTAGTCGTCGCTGAGATCGCGGCCGTGAAGCGGGCGGCCCAGCGGATCGGTCTGATTGCCGCCGCTTTGCTGCCGGCCGGCCCGATTGCCGGGACCATCGCCCTGCCCGTCGCCATCGCCCTGCTGCATCGCCTCGGCCATCTTCTGCGCGCCCTTGCGCATCGCGTCGAGGGCCTTGCCCTGCGAGTCCACGGCGCCATCGGCATTGCCTTCGCCGAGCTTCGAGCCGGCATCGCCCATGGCGCCGTCGGCGGCATCGAGGCTGCCGTCATCATCGCCCTGGTCGCCGTCCTGATCGCCGCTCTGGCCCGGATCGCCCTGCTGCCCTTTCTGACCCTGCTGACCCTTCTGGCCTTTCTGTCCCTTCTGCGCGAGGCCGCGCTTGGCGAGCTCGTCCTGCAGCTTCTTCAGGCGGTCGCGCAGCGACTGCTGATCCTGCTGCAGGTCCGACATCGACTGGTCGCCCTGCGGCTTGCCGCGCGAGCGGTCACGCCGGGAATCCTGGCCCTGCTTGAAAGTCTTGTCGCGCAATTGCTGCTGCTTGCGGATCATGTCGCTGAGCTCGTTCAGCGCCTGCTCCATGTCGCTCTCGCCGGACTGCCCGGGCTGCGCCATCTGGAGATTTTCCATGATCTGCGCGAGCTGCTCGAGCATGCGCTGGGCCGCCTCTTTGTTGCCCTCGCGCGCCGCCTTCTCGATCTGCCGCAGCAGGTCATCCAGATCGCGCTGCGTGATGACGGAACGATCGCGATTGGACGACTGGCTTCTTTCCGTGGCGCGCTTGTACTCCTCGAGCTTCTGAATGGCGTCGGACTGGTTGTTCAGGCTCTTCCCGGATTCCTTCTGCCTGAGGCTGTCGCCGGATTCCTGCATCGCCTTTTCCGCGCTGTCGAGCAGCGCATCGGGATCCTGATCCAGCTGAGCCGCGGCCGGCGAGACGCCGCCCAACAGCATGGCGAGGCAGGCGATCGACATCGCCTTCAAGACTGGCACGGGTGCTAGCTTCCGCATTTCCGGTCCCGCGTAAACTGGTTGGTCTTGTCGTCCCCCGCCTTGTTGGCACGGCTGTTCGCCGATTTGCGATAGGCCTGAAGCTGCTCGCGCAAGACGTCCTGCTGCTGCGCCAGCTCGGCGAGCTGCTCGGGCGTCGCATGCTGGGTCTTTTGTCGCAGCTCGACTGCCTTGTCGAGGATGAGCTGGACCTCCGCCGGGAACGGCTGCCGGGCGCCGAGCGGATTCTGCTCGGCGCGGCGGGCGAGATCGCGCACCTTGCCGGCCATGGCCTCACGCAGCTTCTGCGTCAGCACCCTGAGCTCGTCCTCGCTGGCTCCGCGGTCCAGCGCCGCCTTGAGCGCATCCTGCGCCGAGCGCAGCGCGGCGTTGACACTGCCGGCGACGCCGTCATCCTCGATGGTCGTCGCGAAGGCCCACATGCTCGCCACCACGTTGCGCAGCGCATCGTCGGTGCGGGCGGCCTCGAGCTGGCTCGCCAGACTCCGGAGGCCGAGATAGCAGCCGGCATCCGGCGTGAACAATTCGGGTGCGATCATGAGCGCGTCGAGCGCGGTGTAGACGTCGGAATTCCTGTTGGCGTCGAGCGCGAGGATGCGGCGCTGCTCGATCAGCGCGCGCGCGAGCGAGTTGGTGAACAGACGCTCGGGCAGGCGCATGTTGAAGGGTTCGCTCCTGGCCTCGTTGCCGGCCTCGTCCTTGGCGGTGAGCGTCAGCGTGACGTCGGCGCCGGCATAGGGGTCCTCGCTGAGATCCTTCACGGTCTGGCCGACGCCGTTGCGGGTGCGCGCGTTCGGCAGCACGAGCGGGAATTGCGGCGGCTGGAACAGCGGACGCGCCGCGGCCTTGCCGTCGGAATCCTTGCTGCCATCCTTGACGGCATCTTTGGCGTCGGCGGGGCGCAAGGCAATCTGCGCATCCGCGCCGGTGACGCCGTAATCGTCCTCGATCTTGTAGGAGAGCTGGAGCCCGCCGCGCGCTTGGCGCTCGGGATCCTTGGCGAGCGCGATCGTCGGTGCACGGTCCGGCGTTGCCGCAAACGCCCATTGCGGCTGGCCGGAGGGCGCGCGGACATGCGCGGTGCCGTCTGCGGTGATGGTGAAATGCTTCTCGCTGGTGCCCTTGGGCGCGGCTTCCGCGGGAGCGGCCTCCTTGAGGCCGCCGGAGACGACGACATCCAGGCTGCCGCCGGAGGAGCGTACGATCAGGGTTGAGCCGGCGGGAACGGCAAGCGGGCCGGCGGCGGGCACCGCCGCGGCCTCCTTGTTGGCGGCCGACAGGATGACCGGCGGCTTGCCGGTGTAAAGCGGCGGAGTGACCCAGGCATCGACGCGAACATTGGCCGGCGCCAGCACGCCGTTCCAGTCGAAAGCGGCCCCGAGCCGCATCGCGCGCTCATCGCCGGCGGCGAAGAAGGTCGCGACCAGCATCACCATGACCAGCGCGCGCAGCGCCCAGGGATCATGCAGCGCCAGCCGCGGATGCGGCAGACCGGCGCGGATGCGCTTGAGCGAGGCCAGCGTACGCTCGCGCTGCGCCTGCCACAGCGCCTGTGCGACCGGGTCCTGCGAGGACAGCGTGTCCGTCAGCGTCGTGGCCGGGCGATGACGGATGCCGGAGCCACGATCGAGCCGGCTGAGTGCCTCCTCGCGGCTCGGCCAGCGGAAGCGAATCAAGGGAAACAGGACGGCAATGGCGATGCCGGCGAAAACGACGAGACCGATGGCACGGGCAATGAACGGCAGCGCCAGCCAGAGGCCGGCCCAGGACACCACCAGGAACAGCCCGACGACGGTCAGAAGCCGCGCCAAATTCGGCCAGGCACGCTCCCACGCGATGGCATAAATGGCCCGATCGAGGGCCTGCGCCAGCTTCAGCCGCGACAGAGCATCGCTGTTGCGGATCGGGTCTGACGGGTCGGGGGTGACGCCGTTCAATCAACTCTCCAGGTTGCCCGGTAGAGAAGCCTATCACAACGGCAGCACTGAGGCATCCGTTCCGGCACGGGAGACACCCCTTTTCCCGCATAACACGAGGACGTGACTGGCCCGCGGCAACCCCGTAATTTCCGCGCCGCCCCGAGGGACAAGAGAGGAAACGCCATGGACAAGAAGATGCACGACAAGGGCCTGGAAGTCCGCAAAGCGGTGCTGGGCGAGGCCTATGTCAACAACGCACTGAAGAACGTCGACGATTTCAACCGCCCGTTCCAGGAGATGCTGAACGAATATTGCTGGGGCACGGTGTGGGGCCGCGAGGAGCTGCCGCGCAAGACCCGCAGCATGCTCAACATCGCCATGATCGCGATCCTCAACCGCCAGCACGAGTTTCGCGCGCATCTGAAGGGCGCGCTGACCAATGGCGTCAGCCGCGAGGAGATCCGCGAGATCCTGATGCAGGTCGCGATCTATGGCGGCATGCCCGCCGCCGTCGACAGCTTCCGCATCGCGCGCGAGGTGTTCGCGGAGATCGACGGCAAGGCGTGAGGGCACGCGGGGTCAGGGACGCAACGCCCTCACCTCCGTCGTCCCGGACAAGCGAAGCGCAGATCCGGGACCCATAACCACAGGAAGATGTGGTTGCGGGGACTCGGAGTGACCGCTTTTGAGCACGACTCCTCCCTGGGGTTATGGGTCCCGGATCTGCGCGCGCTAAGGCGCGCTTGTCCGGGACGACATCGAGGCTGGAGTGCGCGTATTTCAAAACGACAACGAAAAAAGAAGGAAACACCATGGACATCGGATTCATCGGGCTCGGAAACATGGGTTTCCCGATGGCGCGGCGGCTGATCGAGGCGGGACACAGGCTCGTCGTGTTCGACACGCGCAAGGAGGTGACGGGCAAGCTCGAAGCGCTCGGCGCTAAGCCAGCGACATCGCCGAAGGACGTCGCCGACCAGGTCGAGACCGTGATGGCGAGCCTGCCCTCGCTGCAGGCTTCGCTCGATGTTGCAACGGGAGCGAACGGCGTCATCGAGGGCAGCCGCGCAAAGCGCTTCATTGATCTCTCCACCGTCGGATCCGCGATGGCCGTGAAAATTCACGGCCTCCTCGCCAAGCGCAACATCGTGCAGATCGACTGCCCCGTCTCCGGCGGCGTCGGCGGTGCCGAGAAGGGCACGCTGGCGGTGATGGTGTCAGGGCCGAAGGCGGAGTTCGAGCTGCTCAGGCCCCCCCTCGACGTGATCGGAAAAGTGTTCTTCATCGGCGAGAAGCCCGGCGCGGCGCAGACCATGAAGCTCGCCAACAATTTCCTGTCGGCCACCGCGATCGTGGCGACCTCGGAAGCGGTCGTGATGGGCGTGAAGGCCGGGCTTGATCCCGCCGTCATGATCGACGTCATCAATGCCGGCTCCGGCATGAACACCGCGAGCCGAGACAAGTTTCCGCGCGCCGTGCTGCCGCGCAGCTTCGACTTCGGCTTCGCCACGGGCCTGATGGTGAAGGACGTGCGGCTGGCGCTGGAGGAGATGAAGCAGCTCGGCCTGTCGATGGAGGTCGCCGACGCGGTCGGGCGGTTGTGGGAGACCGTGATCAGCGCGGAAGGCGCCGAGTCCGATTTCACCGCGGCGATCAAGCCGATCGAGAAGAAGGCGGGCGTTGTGGTGGGTGGAGCGAAGGGTGGGGTGACGGGGAAGTAGCGATCCCAATCTCCGCTCGTCGTCCCGGACAAGCGAAGCGCAGATCCGGGACCCATAGCCACAGGGGGGGTGTTCGGCGAAGGCTCGGAGTTACCAGCTTCGAGTCATAACCACTTCCTGTGGTTATGGGTCCCCGCCTACGCGGCGACGACACCGCGGCTGTTGAGCCGGCGTCGTCTCACAGCCACGGCGCCGGCGTGTCCATCGCGATCAGCTGCTCGACCTCGATGCGCGGACGGACCACGGCGTACTGATCGTCCTTCACCAGCACCTCCGGCACCAGCGGCCGCGTGTTGTAGGTGCCGGCCTGCACCGCGCCATAGGCGCCCGCGGTCATGATGGCGATGAGATCGCCGGGCGCGGGCGTCGGCAGCGTGCGGTCGAGTGCGAGATAGTCGCCGGTCTCGCAGACCGGGCCGACGACATCGGCCATGATGGTGGCCGCGCCCTTGGCGGGCTGCTTCACCGGCAGGATGTCGTGATGTGCCTCGTACAGCGTCGGGCGAATGAGGTCGTTCATGGCGGCGTCGATGATGACGAAATTCTTGCCGTCGCCGTGCTTCACATAGATCACCTTGGCGACCAGGATGCCGGCATTGCCGACGATCATGCGGCCCGGCTCGAACATCAGCGTGCAGCCGAGATTGTGGCTGACGCGCTTGACCATGGCGGCATAGGCCGCCGGCGCCGGCGGCGCCTCGCGGTCCATGTAATAGGGAATGCCGAGGCCGCCGCCGAAATCGACATGGGAGATGTTGTGGCCGTCGGCGCGCAGCGTCTGCACGAATTCGGAGAGGATGCGGAAGGCGGTCTCCATGCCGGAGAGGTCGGTGATCTGGCTGCCGATGTGCACGTCGGTGCCTGTTACCTCGATGCCCGGGAGCTTGGCGGCGCGGGCATAGACCTCTCGCGCATGCACGATCGGGATGCCGAACTTGTTCTCGGACTTGCCGGTGGAAATCTTGGCGTGGGTGCCGGCGTCGACATCGGGATTGACGCGGAGCGAGATGCGCGCGGTCTTGCCCGTCTCGGTCGCCAGGCGCGACAGCAGCTCGAGCTCGGGCTCGGATTCGACGTTGAGACAGAGGATGTCGGCGGCGAGCGCGGCGCGCAGCTCCTGTTCGGTTTTGCCGACACCGGAGAACAGGATCTTATTCGGCGGAATGCCGGCGGCCAGCGCGCGCTTCAATTCACCACCGGAGACGACGTCGGCGCCGGCGCCCAGCTTGGCCAGCGTGCGCAGCACCGACTGGTTCGAGTTCGCCTTCATGGCGTAGCAGACCAGCACCTTCTCGCCGGCGAAGGCCTCGGTGAAGACGCGATAGTGCCGCTCCAGCGTCGCGGTCGAATAGCAATAGAACGGCGTGCCGACGGTTGCGGCCAGCTCGGACAGGTTCACCGCCTCGGCGTGCAGCACGCCGTTGCGATAGTCGAAATGGTTCATGACGCAGGCTCGGTTGTCCCGGCTTATTTCTTGCCGGGAGGTTCGTCCAGGAGCGGATCGAGAATGAACGGTTTCTTCCTGCCCTTGGCCGCCGCGGGCGCGGCATCCGCACCGTAGGTGGGATTGAACACGCTCGGCGTCCTCTGGGCCTCGGTCTCGGTGTCGGTTGGCGCAGCACCGTTGGCCGTGGGCGCGTTGGCGGTCGGCGGCAAATCCAGCGGGCCCTTGCGGCCGCAGCCGGCAAGCGCAAGCGCCGTCAGGCTCAAGACAATGATGGCCCACCCCGAGCCGGCCGGGCGAAACTTTGACGTCACGACGAAATCCCCACTACGCGGGGCGCACCATACAGAGATTGGCGCGCTCTGGCGAGAGCCGGATGACCATGAAACATAAGCGAAATTTTGCCCCTCAGCCCAATTTTCGCTCTTTTTCCAGCCGCTTCGCCCAGGCCTTGGCCTGCGACGCCACGTTCTTCGGCGCGGTGCCGCCGAAGCTGGTGCGGCTCTTCACCGACGATTCGACCGAGAGCACGCCGAGCACGTCCTTGGTGATTTTCGGCTCGATCGCCTGCATCTCCTTCAGCGGCAGCTCGTGCAGCGCGACGCCGCCCTCGGCGGCCTTGGCGACGATGCGGCCGGTGACGTGATGGGCTTCACGGAACGGCATTTTCAGCGTCCGCACCAGCCAGTCGGCAAGGTCGGTCGCGGTGGCATAGCCCTCGCCCGCAGCAAGCTTCATCTTGGCTTCGTCAGGCACGAGGTCGCGGACCATGCCGGTCATGGCGCGGATCGCCAGCGACAGCGCGGCAAAGCCCTCCATGGCGCCCTGCTTGTCCTCCTGCATGTCCTTTTGATAGGCGAGCGGCAGGCCCTTCATCACGATCAGGAGACCGTTGAGCGCGCCGATGACGCGGCCGGTCTTGGCGCGCACCAGCTCGGCGGCATCCGGATTGCGCTTCTGCGGCATGATCGAGGACCCAGTGGTGAACTTGTCGCTGAGCCGGATCATGCCGACCAGCGGCGAGGTCCAGATCACGATCTCCTCGGCAAAGCGCGACATGTGGACGGCACAGATCGAGGCGGCCGACAATGTCTCCAGCACGAAGTCGCGGTCGGAGACGGCATCGAGCGAGTTCGCCATCGGACGGTCGAAGCCAAGCGCCTTCGCGGTGGCGTGGCGGTCGATCGGGAACGAGGTGCCGGCCAGCGCGGCGGCGCCGAGCGGGGATTCATTGAGCCGCTTGCGCGCATCCTGGAAACGGCCGCGATCGCGCGCGGCCATCTCGACATAGGCGAGCAGATGATGGCCGAAGGTCACGGGCTGCGCGGTCTGCAGATGGGTGAAGCCGGGCATCACGGTGGCGGCATGCTCCAGCGCGCGATTGACCAGCGCGGCCTGGAACGCGGCGAGCGCCGCGTCGGTCTCGTCGAGAACATCGCGGACATAGAGACGGAAATCGGTCGCGACCTGGTCGTTGCGCGAGCGCGCGGTGTGCAGGCGGCCGGCGGCGGGGCCGATCAGCTCGGACAAGCGGCTCTCGACATTCATATGGATGTCCTCAAGCGCGCGCTTGAACTCGAAGCCGCCCTTGCCGATCTCTGACAAAATCGTGTCTAGACCCTTGCCGATATTTTTCGCATCAGAGCCCGTGATGATGCCCTGGCTGGCAAGCATCGCAGCGTGGGCCTTGGACGCGGCAATGTCCTGGGCGAAGAGGTGACGATCGACGTCGATGGAGACGTTGATCTCTTCCATGATCTCGTCGGGACGTTCCGAGAACCGGCCGCCCCACATCTTGTTGCTCATGATCCCCTGCTCACGCCTTGATTTGCCGCACGTTTGCTGGCCGCCGCCAGCCGTATTAAGAGGCCCCTGATAGCCATATCTGCGACCGGATGACAAACGATATGCTCGACAAGACGCCCTCCGCCACGCGCCGGGTCCCCCTCGTCATCGCCACCGTGGCGGTCGGAGGGCTGGCCGGCTTCGCCGCGCTGTACGGACTGGGCCTGGGCCGGTCGCCTGGCGGCGATCCGGCCTGCAAGCCGGCGGTTGCGACGGCGCAGAAAATCGCCCCCCTCGCCCACGGCGAGCTGGCGGCGCTGACCATGGCGAGCGCCCCCCTGAAGCTGCCCGACCTCGCCTTCGAGGACGCCGACGGCAAGCCGAAGAAGCTGTCCGATTTCCGCGGCAAGACGCTGCTGGTGAACCTCTGGGCCACCTGGTGCGTGCCATGCCGGAAGGAAATGCCGGCGCTGGACGAGCTCCACAGCAAGCTGTCGGGCCCGAATTTCGAGGTGGTGGCGATCAATATCGACACCCGCGACCCCGAGAAGCCGAAGACGTTCCTGAAAGAGGCCAATCTGACCAGGATCGGCTATTTCAGCGACCAAAAAGCAAAGGTTTTTCAAGATCTTAAGGCGATAGGCCGGGCGCTTGGCATGCCCACCTCCGTGCTGGTCGATCCGCAAGGCTGCGAGATTGCGACGATTGCGGGACCGGCGGAATGGGCGAGCGAGGACGCGCTCAAGCTGATCCGGGCGGCGACGGGCAAGGCCGCCGCGGCGCTCTAGGGATTTTTAGGCGGTGACGTTGAGATTGGCGCCGACGCCGGCACCGACATTGGCCAGCGAAGGCTGCCCGGCACCCATCAGCGTCAGGACGGTGGATTTCTCCATGTCCATGTTCTGCTTGGTCAGCGTCGCCGAGATATTCGACTGCAGCGCGCCTTGCTGAGCGGCCAGCATGGTGCTGACCATTGCCATCATGTCCATTACGCGAACCCTCTTACCGGCTGCAGCCTAGGCGCGAGGGGTTAATGAGACATGAATTGTCACAGGACCGTGGTGTGGCCTCTTGTCTGTGTCCCGGACGCGGCGCGGCACGAAGTGACGCACCGCAGAGCCGGGACCCATGCTTCAGCGTGCACGAGGCTTCTGGGCCCCGGCTCTGCAGCGCATCGCTGACGCGCTGCGCAGCGTCCGGGGCACGAAACCGCCTTAGCGCGTCGGAACCGGCTTGGCGCCGCGGTAATCGTAGAAGCCGCGCTGGGTCTTGCGGCCGAGCCAGCCGGCCTCGACATATTTCACCAGCAGCGGGCACGGGCGGTACTTGGAATCGGCCAGCCCCTCATGCAGCACCTGCATGATGGAGAGGCAGGTATCGAGGCCGATGAAATCAGCCAGCTCCAGCGGGCCCATCGGATGGTGGGCGCCGAGCTTCATGGCCGCGTCGATCGCCTCCACGTTGCCGACGCCTTCATACAGCGTGTAGATCGCCTCGTTGATCATCGGCAGCAGGATGCGGTTGACGATGAAGGCCGGGAAATCCTCGGAGACCGCGACCTGCTTGCCGAGCTTGGCAACGAATTCCTTGGACGCCTCGAAGGTCTGGTCGTCGGTGGCGATGCCGCGGATCAGCTCCACCAGCTCCATCAGCGGCACCGGATTCATGAAGTGAATGCCGATGAAGCGCTCGGGCCGGTCGGTGGCGGCGGCAAGCCGGGTGATCGAGATCGAGGAGGTATCGGAGGCGACGATTGCCTCGGGCTTCAGGACCGCGCAGAGCTCGTGGAAGATCTTGCGCTTGACCTCTTCCTTCTCGACCGCGGTCTCGATCACGAGGTCGCAGTCGGCGAGGTCGTCCAGCTTCTCGGCGGACGTGATGCGCGCCATCGCCTTGGCCTTGTCGTCCTCGGAGACGGCCTTCTTGGAGACCTGGCGCGCCAGATTGCCATTGATGGTGGCCATGCCCGACTTGAGGCGATCAGGCGAAACGTCGTTGAGCACCACGTCGAAGCCGGCCAGCGCCGCGACATGCGCGATGCCGTTGCCCATCTGACCCGCGCCGATCACGCCGACCTTCTTGATCACTGCCGCCATAATGTCATCCACCGGAACGGCGCGCGACGAGCGCGCCTGCTATCCCCCGAGCCGGGAGGTCTGATTTGATCAGAAGCTTGATTTAATCAGAACCCGGGCTCGAAACCTAGATTGGATCGCTTCCCCGGCGTGCCCCACGCCAAAGAAAACGCTTCAGAAATGAAACACCGGCCGGAGTTTATGCCTCCGGCCGGTGTTTTTAGCGTCTTTTACTTGCCAAGCTTGCCAAGTTCGGCCGTCAACTCCGGAACCGCCTGGTAGAGATCGGCGACCAGGCCGTAATCGGCAACCTGGAAGATCGGCGCGTCCTCGTCCTTGTTGATCGCGACGATCACCTTGGAGTCCTTCATGCCGGCCAGATGCTGGATCGCGCCGGAAATGCCGACGGCGACATAGAGCTCGGGCGCCACCACCTTGCCGGTCTGGCCGACCTGCCAGTCGTTCGGCGCATAGCCGGCGTCCACCGCCGCACGCGAGGCACCGACACCGGCCCCAAGCTTGTCGGCGAGCGGCTCGATGTACTTGGCAAAATTCTCGCGGCTCTGCATGGCGCGGCCACCGGAGACGATGATCTTGGCCGAGGTCAGTTCGGGACGATCGCTCTTGGCGACCTCCTCGCCGACGAAGGACGACAGGGCCGGATCGGCCGCCGCCGCGACGGTCTCGACCGGTGCGCTGCCACCCTCGCCGGCTGCGGCGAAGGTCGAGGTCCGCACCGTGATGACCTTCTTGGCGTCCTTGGACTTCACGGTCTGGATGGCGTTGCCGGCATAGATCGGGCGCTCATAGGTGTCGGGGGCGACCACCTTGATGATTTCCGAGACCTGCATGACGTCGAGCAGGGCGGCGACGCGCGGCATCACGTTCTTGAAGCGCGAGGTCGCGGGCGCGACGATCGCATCATAGCCGGAGGCCAGCGAAACGATCAGCGCGGCCAGCGGCTCGGCGAGATCGTGCGCGTAGAGCTCGCCATCGGCGAGCAGCACCTTCTTGACGCCGGCAAGCTTGGCAGCGGCATCCGCCGCGGCCTTGGCGTTCTGGCCGGCAACGAGGACCTCGACGTCCGCGCCGAGCGCGGCAGCCGCGGTCAGGGTCTTGTTGGTCGCATCCTTGAGCGACGCATTGTCGTGTTCGGCAATCAGCAGCGTCGTCATCAGAGCACCCCGGCTTCGTTCTTGAGTTTCGACACCAGCTCAGCGACGTCCTTGACCTTGACGCCCGCCTTGCGGCCGGCCGGCTCCGTCGTCTTGACGACCTCGAGACGCGGAGCGACGTCGACGCCGTAATCGGCGACGGTCTTGTCCGCGATCGGCTTCTTCTTGGCCTTCATGATGTTCGGCAGCGAGGCATAGCGCGGCTCGTTGAGACGCAGATCGGTGGTGACGATCGTCGGTCCCTTCAGCTTCACGGTCTGGAGTCCGCCGTCGACTTCGCGGGTGACCTTGAAGTCAGAACCTTCGACCTCGAGCTTCGAGGCGAAGGTCGCCTGCGACCAGCCGAGCAGCGCAGCCAGCATCTGGCCGGTCTGGTTGCTGTCGTCGTCGATCGCCTGCTTGCCGAGAATGATCAGGCCCGGCTGCTCTTCTTCGGCAACCTTCTTCAGGATCTTGGCGACCGCGAGCGGCTCGACGGTGCCCTCGGCCTTCACCAGGATGCCGCGATCGGCGCCCATGGCAAGACCCGTGCGGATCGTCTCCGACGCCTGCGCAGGTCCAATCGAAACCACCACGACTTCGGTCGCCTTGCCGGCTTCCTTCAGGCGCAGCGCTTCTTCGACCGCGATTTCGTCGAACGGGTTCATCGACATCTTGACGTTGGCGAGTTCAACGCCCGATCCATCGCCCTTGACGCGGACCTTGACGTTGTAATCGACCACCCGCTTTACCGGCACTAAGACCTTCATCGATCCTCTTTCACTCAATTTAGGAGGGGGGTTATCAACTGGCGCGGAACCTAAAGGCCCGATCTGCCCCGGTCAACGCGCGAACGGGCCTAATTTTAGCCCTCTGAAATGCGAGAGCTCGATGGGTCAGCGGTTCTGGCCCGGAACCCAGAGCACGTCGCCGGCGCCATTCCCGTTGGCGGCTCGGCTGGCCACGAACAGGAAGTCCGACAGGCGGTTCATATATTGGATGCCAGCTGCACTGACCTGCTCCCCGGGTCGGGCCGCCAGTTCCACGATCACCCGTTCCGCCCTGCGGCATATCGTGCGCGCCACATGGAGATGAGCAGCAGCCGGAGTGCCGCCGGGAAGCACGAAGGAGGTCAGCGGCGCGAGCTTGTCGTTGAGCGCATCGATGTCGCGCTCGAGCCGTTCGACCTGGCTCGCCACCACCCGCAGGCGCTCGGCTTTGCCGTCACGTTCCGGAACCGCAAGGTCGGCGCCGAGATCGAACAGATCGTTCTGGATGCGGCCCAGCATCGCGTGGAGCTCGGGCGCATCCTGGGTATGGAGCCGCACCACGCCGATCGCAGCATTGGTTTCGTCGACCGTGCCATAGGCCTCGATACGCAGATCGTATTTTGGGCGGCGCTCGCCCGAGCCGAGGGCCGTCGTGCCGTCGTCACCGGTCTTCGTGTAGATGCGATTCAGTACGACCATAGAGGCCTCTTAATTTTGGGCATGATCTCGTCGGAAAACCGCTTCACACTTTGCGCTAACGCGGCCCTTCGGGTCCGGATCATGCCTTACCGCCCCATCGCCCAGACCGCGAGCATTGCGATGACGATCGCCACGAACTGAAGCAGCACGCGCCAGCGCATCAGCTTCTGCGAGGTATTGGGCGAGCCGCCGCGCATCATGTTGATGAGCCCGAGCAGCAGCACCAACGCCACGGCGCCGGCTGCCGCCGGCAGGATGAAAGTCGTCAGGAGAGATGCCATTGGGGGGTGATAACACCGTGCGCGCCGGTCCGCCATGGTGCCGCGGCAGCCTCCGGCGTCCTTCCGGGCGATGCGAAGCGTCGAGCCAGGAATCCGTCGGGCCACCCCTACTGCGGCGAAATGGATTCTCAGATGCGCAATTGCGCATCATAGCTCGCGCTGCGCGCGCCCCGGAATGACAGCGAGGCGCTTCGCGAACTGGCTTTTGGGGCAAGAATATCAGATGGTAGCGCGATGATTTCCGATTTGCGCCCATTGCCTATTCTCCTGATCTCTCCCTACGTGCAGGGAGAGCGAGCAGCGGTGTAGGTGCCACGTGAAAGCCATCCGCTACATTTACTGCGTCTTGGAGGATGCGTTCTACACGTTCCTGGCCGACGACGGCTGGGCGATCGCGAGCCACATCGCCCTGTCGACGCTGATGGCGTTGTTCCCGTTCCTGATCGTGCTGACCTCACTCGCGGGCTTCTTCGGCTCCAAGGAACTCGCCGACCAGGCCGCCAGCCTGATGCTGCAGATCTGGCCGAAGCAGGTCGCCGATTCGATCTCGGGCGAGGTGCATGACGTGCTGACCACGACCCGCACCGGCATTCTGACGATTGGCGCGGCGCTGTCGGTCTATTTCGCCTCCAACGGCGTCGAGGCCCTCCGGGTCGCACTCAATCGCGCCTATGCGGTGGTGGAGATGCGGCGCTGGTACTGGCTGCGTCTGGAATCGATTGTCTACACGCTGATTGCGGCCTTCACCGCGCTCGCCATGGCGTTCCTGATCGTGCTCGGACCGCTCTTGATCGAGGCGGCGCGGCGCCACATCCCGCTGTTCGTCGAGTCCAACGAAAGCATCCTCACCTGGCTGCGCTACGGCATCACGATCGGTGCACTGGTGGTGGCGCTGATCATCCTGCACGTCTGGCTGCCGGCGGGACGGCGCGGCTTCCTCCAGATCCTGCCCGGCATCGTCTTCACCATCGTGGCGTCGCTGATCTCCGGCATCGTGTTCGGACAATATCTGGCGCGCTTCGCCAACAATTACGTGACGATGTATGCGGGGCTCGCCTCGGTGATCATCGCGCTGGTGTTCCTGTATTTCATCGCGGCGATCTTCGTTTACGGCGGCGAGCTCAATGCCGCGATCATCAAGTCACGGCTTCCTCACGGCGTGTCGCTTCAAGCAGCGCAGTCGCTAAAGCCCGCGGAGACACAGGCTTGATCAGGAAGGCGTCGGCGCCGGCCTCGCGCGAGGCCGCCTCGTCCTCGCCGCGACCGGACACCCCGATGATCGGGATCCGAGCCAGCGGCGCCTGCATGGTGCGGATCCGCCTGATGGCCTCGACGCCGTCGATGCCGGGCAGCACCATATCCATCAGCACCGCATCGAACGCCCCTTGCGCCAGCCGGCCGACTGCATCCTCGCCGCGCCCGATGAACTCGGCATGATGGCCGAGCTCGGTCAAAATCGTGTTGAGCACGACGCGGCCGAACGGATTGTCCTCGACGCTGAGGACGCGCAGCGCCGCGACCGCATCCGCCTCGGTCTCGCCCTTCGCCTTGCGGGATTTGCTGGGGCCCGCCGCATCGAGCGACACCGTCAGCGTAAAGGTGGCGCCGCCGCCGCGGCGCGGTGCGACGGTGATGTCGCCGCCCATCGCGCGCGCCAATTGCTTGACCGAGGACAGCCCTAAGCCGGCGCCGCCGAAGCGCGAGGCAATGGTGACATTGGCCTGGGTGAACGGGCGGAACAGCCGCTTGATCTCGGCCATGGTCAGACCGATGCCGCTGTCGGACACCGCGAAGGCGACGCCGACCCTGCCCTTCTCTTTTGACTTGCCCTTTGCCTTGCCTTTGGCAGGACGCCAGGGCGCGACCTCGAGCGCCACGCCGCCCTGGTCGGTGAACTTCACGGCATTGTCGATCAGGTTCTCGAGCGCGGCGCGCAGGCGGACGGGATCGCCGACCACGAGGCCGGGGAGCTTGTCGGAGATCTCGACCTGGGCCTGGAGACCCTTGGCCGCGGCACGCCCGGCCAGTGAATCGCCGGCGCTGCGGGCGAGCGTGCGGAGATCGAACAGGTCCTGCCGCAGCGTACTTCCGGCCTTGCTGGCGCCCTTGCCGGTTCTGGCGGCATCCACGAACAGCGTGGCAAGGCTCGCCAGATGCTCGGCACCGGCCTTGATGGTGTCGGCCCAGCGCCGTTCCCGCTCGCCGAGATCGGAGGTCGCCAGCAGGTCGCTGATCGCCAGGATGCCGGTCAGGGGGGTGCGGACCTCATGGGCAAAGGCGGCGAGCGCCGCCTGGACGACATCCGGCGCGACCGTCTTGGTGCTGCGCTTGCGCAACCCGCCGGTCGTCCCGGACCGCTTCCGAGGCGGTCGCCTGGACGTCCGCGTGGTGCGCGCTGGGCGCTTTTTCGCCGCCATAAATCCCCTTCGAAGTGTCCCCTTCGAACCCCGGGCTGTCGGCCAAGCATGGCACGGCGGAACCCCCGGAGTCACGGCGGCGTTTCGCTAACCCCCAGAGAAACTTAACCTAATCCCACCAGCCGACGGATGCCGGCAGGCGTGATGCCGGCCGCACGCAAGGCGTGAAGACCGGTCGAGCCGCTCGATTTCGACAGCTTCCGCCCCTCGCTGTCGCAAATCAGCCGGTGATGACGGTAGGCGGGTTCGGGCAGGCTGAGCAGGACCTGGAGCAGGCGGTGGACGGCGGTGGCGTGAAACAAGTCCTGGCCGCGCACGATCTCGCTGACGCCCTGAAGCGCATCGTCGACGACGACGGACAGGTGGTAGCTGGTCGGTGTCTCCTTGCGCGCCAGGATAACGTCACCCCAGGCCTCGGGCCGCGCCGGGACGGTGCCGTGCTCGCCATCGGGCCCCTCGCCCAGCTCATTCCAGGTCAGGCCGCCGACGCGCCGACAGGCGACCGCCATGTCGAGCCGCAGCGCGTAGGGCGCGCCGCTGTCGATCAGGCGCGCCCGCGCGTCAGCAGGCAGCGATTTGGACTCGCCGGGATAAAGCGGCGCGCCGTCGGGATCACGCGGCCACGGGCCATCCGCCTCGCGCGCGGAAACGAGCTTTGCGATCTCGGCGCGGCTTTCGAAGGCGGGATAGACGAGCCCAAGCGCCGACAGCTTGTCCAGCGCGGCACGATAATCGGCGAGATGCTCCGACTGTCGCCGCACCGGTGTCTCCCAATCAATTCCGAGCCAGGCCAGATCCTCGTAGACCGCCGCCTCGAATTCCGGCCGGCAGCGCGTCGTGTCGATGTCCTCGATCCGCAGCAACAGCCGGCCGCCCGACTCGCGCGCGCGGTCGAAATTCAGCAGCGCCGAATAGGCGTGGCCAAGATGGAGGTAGCCGTTCGGGCTCGGAGCGAATCGGAAAACGGGTGGTGTCATGAGAAAGAACTCGTCATGGCCGGGCTTGACCGCCTCGGCTGTCATTCCGGGCGGTCCGCAGGACCGAACCCGGAATCTCGAGATTCCGGGTTCGACTTCGCATCGCCCCGGAATGACGGAGTAGGATAATAGATAAGCGGGTCAAGCCCGGCCACATGACGTCCGAAAGAGTTTGCCAAACTGCAATGACCATCCATCTCGAATCCCAGTCCGATCTCGAAGAGGCCGTCCACGCGCTGATCAAGCGTGACCCGCGCCTCAAACCCGTGTTCGAGATCGCGGGCATGCCGGCGCTGCGGCGGCGCGAGCCGGGTTTTGCGGGCCTTGCCCACATCGTCTGCGGCCAGCAACTCTCGACCGCGAGCGCGGCGGCAATCTGGGGACGGTTGTCGGCCGCCTTCGATCCGTTCGACCACGACGCGGTGCGCCGGGCCCGCACTGACCGGCTCGGGCGGCTCGGCCTGTCGGCTGCCAAGATCAAGACGCTGAAGCATCTCGCCCGCGAGATCGGCGCGCAGCGACTGAACCTCGACGTGCTCGCCGAGGAGGATGCCGACGCCGCGCATCACACGCTGATCGCGCTGCCCGGCATCGGCCCCTGGACCGCGGACGTCTACCTCCTGTTCTGCCTCGGCCATGGCGATGCCTGGCCCGCCGGCGATCTCGCCGTGCAGGAGGCCATCAAGGTCGGCCTCGGCCTTCAGGCGCGGCCGACGGAGAAGCAGATGGCGCCGCTCGCCGAGCCCTGGCGTCCGCTGCGCGGCGCGGCGGCGCATCTGTGGTGGAGCTATTATCGCGCGGTGAAGAAGCGCGAGGGCGTGCTCGCCGGCTCGGGCTAAAGCGCGACGCGATTAGGATGAAACGTCATCGCGCTTTTCGGAAAACCGCTGCGCACTTTCCCGGATCATGCTTTAGCCCCGCAGCCTCGCGCGGTCGGCCCGGGCGCATTCGGCGACGAAATCCACGACAGCACGCACCGCCGGAAGCTCGACGAGGTCGGGATGGGCCAGCAGCCACAGGTCCGCCACGCTGGCGAGCTTTTGCGGGGCGACGCGTACGAGGTCGGGATAGCTTTCTGCGACGAAGCAGGAGAGCGCCGAGATGCCAATCCCGGCGCGGACCGCCGCCAGCATGTCCCCCTGGGAAGAGCAGCGCATCACCACCCTGGCCTGCCGGGTGACGACGTCGCTCCAGCGCGCAAGCTGTGCATTCGACGCCTGGTCGGCGAAGCCGACGACGCTATGCTCCTTCCACTCGCCGCGCCGTTCAGGCAAGGACCGCCCCGCGGCATAATCGCGCGAGGCGTAGAATCCGGTCCCAAGGCGGCCGATCTTGCGACCGACCAGGTTTTCCTCGCCGCTGTCGAAAGGCCGCAGCACCACGTCCGCCTCACGCCGACGCACGCTCGCCGGAAACGGGTGGGTGATGATCTCGAGCTGGACATGGTCATGCCCACGCAGGAAGGCGGGCAGGCGCGGCATCAGCCAATGCGAGGCCAGCGTCGCGCCGATCGAAAGCTTGACGATGCCGCGCGCCTTATGTCCCCCGGCCGCGACCGCGGTCTCGGCCCGCAGCGCCGCCGCCGCCATGGCCTCGGCGTGCTCGCGCAATGTCCGTCCATCCGCGGTCAGTGCCAGGCCGTCGGCGGCGCGCGCCAGCAACCTGGTGCCGAGCTGGGCTTCCAGCGCCGTGATCTTGCGACTGACGGTCGGATGGCTGGTGTGCAGCCGGCGGGCGGCCGCGGTGAAGCTTCCGGTATCGGCGACCGCGACGAAGGTCTTGCAGAGATCCCAGTCCAATCGGCTCCCCCCGTTCATATCTGAAAGGCTATCCGTTCATTATTGAACGACCGGAGGGCGCCGTCCAACCTTATAGTGGGTTCAAATCCGCGACACGGGCGGCAATCGCCCGCGCGACAATCAACACGGAAACGCCTCGTCATCCGCCCGCCGGCGGGGCCGCGTTTTCAGGGAGGACATGATGGCGCTGCCCGCTCTCTTGAAGGATTCGCTCGCGCTGCCGGTGGTGGGCTCGCCGCTCTTCATCGTCTCCGGACCGGAGCTGGTGATCGCCCAGTGCAAGGCGGGCGTCGTCGGCTCGTTTCCGGCGCTCAACGCCCGTCCGGTCGAGAAGCTGGACGCGTGGTTGAGCCGCATCGAGGACGAGCTCGGGCAATACAAATCGCTCAATCCGGGCAAAAAGGTCGCGCCCTACGCGGTCAACCAGATCTGCCACGCCTCCAACGACCGCCTGATGAAGGACATGGAGACCTGCGTGAAACATCGCGTCCCCATCATCATCACCTCGCTGCGGCCGCCGGCGGAGATCGTCGAGGCCGCGCATTCCTATGGCGGGCTGGTGTTCCACGACGTCATCAACGTCAAGCATGCGCGGAAAGCGGCCGAGCACGGCGTCGACGGCCTGATCCTGGTCTGCGCGGGCGCCGGCGGGCATGCCGGAACGCTCTCGCCCTTCGCGCTGGTGCGCGAGGTCAAGCAATGGTTCAAGGGCACGATCCTGCTGTCGGGCGCGATCAGCGACGGCTTCGGCATCGCCTCCGCGCTGACGCTTGGCGCCGACCTCGCTTATATGGGCACGCGTTTCATCGCGACCAGGGAAGCCAACGCCGACGAAGCCTACAAGTCCGCGCTGACGCAGCATGCCGCGCACGACATCGTCTACACCAACCTCTTTACCGGCGTGCACGGCAACTATCTCGGCCCCTCCATCGCCGCCGCGGGGTTAGATCCGGACAATCTGCCGATGGCCGACAAGACGAAGATGAATTTCGGCTCAGGCGGCAACACGAAATCAAAGGCGTGGCGCGACATCTGGGGTTCGGGCCAGGGCATCGGCCAGATCACCGATGCGCCTGCCGTCGCCGACCTGGTCGACCGGATGAAGGCGGAGTTCGATCAGGCCCGGCAGGATTTCCTGCTCCGCGCCAGCGCCTGACGTCTCGGACTACAAGAAAAAAACGGGAGGACACCATGAAGCTCGCAGCCGCATTGATCGGCATGTCGTTGCTGACGCTCGGCGCCGGCAGCGCCCGCGCCGACGGCAGCGCCGAGATCCGCATCGGGCAGACCCTGCCCTATAGCGGCCCGGCCTCCGGCTTCGGCGCGATCGGGCGGACGCAGGAAGCGTTCTTCGACAAGATCAATGCCGATGGCGGCATCAACGGCCGCAAGGTCAAGTTCATCACGCTGGACGACGCCTATTCGCCGCCGAAGACGGTCGAGCAGACCCGCAAGCTGGTCGAGCAGGACGAGGTGCTGATGATGTTCGGCTCGCTCGGCACCGCTACCAACAGCGCGGTGCAGCGCTATCTCAACGCCAAGAAGGTGCCGCAGCTGTTCGTGCTCTCGGGCGCCACCAAATGGGCCGAGCCGCAGAAGAATCCGTGGACGATGCCGGGGATGGCGGCCTACGAATCCGAGGGCGTGGTCTATGCCAAATACATCTTGCAGACCAAGCCCGACGCCAGGATCGCGATCCTGGCGCAGAACGACGATTTCGGTCGCGACTATGTCGCAGGCTTCAAGCGCGCGCTCGGAGCCAAGGCGGCCGGCATGATCATCGCCGAGCAGACCTACGAGACCAGCGCGCCGACGATCAGCTCTCAGCTCTCGACCCTGAAGGCCTCGGGCGCCAACGTGCTGTTCGGCGTCGTGCTCGGAAAATTCACCTCGCAGATGGTCAAGGGCGTGGCCGAGATCGGCTGGAAGCCCGAACTGTTCTTCGTGCCGACCTCGGCTTCGTCGATTTCGTTCCTGGAGCCGGCCGGGCTCGACAACGCGGTCGGCCTGATCTCGTCGAGCAACCAGAAGGACACGATGGACCCGCAATGGGCCGACGATCCCGGCGTGAAGGAGTATTTTGCCTTCATGAAGCAATACCTGCCGAACGCCGACCTTTCCAACTCCAACTACGCGGCCGGCTACCACTATGCGACGCTTCTGATGACGGTGCTGAGGGCGTGCAAGGAAGACGTCAGCCGCGACAACATCATGCGCCAGGCGGCCTCGCTGAAAGAGGTGAAGCTGCCGCTGCTGCTGCCGGGAATCTCGGTTACGACCGGCGCCGACGATTATCTGCCGTTCCAGCAGCTTCAGCTCCGCCGCTTCAATGGCAAGAGCTGGGTCGGCTTCGGCGACGTGCTGGACGACCGCTAGGCTCGTGCGGGACAAGGACACGCCATGATCATCAGCGGCGAGCGCCGGATCAGCTATGACGAGATCCAGTCACGCATCAGGCGGGCGGCAAGCGGGTTTCGCGCCCTGGGCCTTGCCGAGGCCGCGCCGGTTGCGATGATGCTGCGCAACGACTTCGCCCTGTTCGAGGTGGTTGCGGCCTCCGCCGCCCTCGGCAGCCCGGTGGTGCCGATCAACTGGCATCTCAAGGCCGAGGAGGTCCGCTACATCCTGACCGACAGCGGCGCGAAGATCCTGGTCTGCCACGCCGACCTGCTGCCGCAGATTCGTGACGGCGTGGCGCCGGATGTCCGCCTTCTCGAGGTCGCGACGCCGCCCGAGCTGGCGGCGACCTTCGCCATTGCCCCGGAGCTGACCGCGGTCCCGCCCGGACTGACCGATTGGGAGCGCTGGCGCGACGGCCATACCGAAACCCAGGAACCGCCGCGCCGGGCCGCGGCAATGATCTACACCTCGGGCACGACCGGGATGCCGAAGGGCGTGCGGCGCATGCCGATGCAGCCCGAGCAGGCGGCCGCTTCCGAACGTGTCGGCGCGATCGCCTATGGCATCAAGCCGCGGGACAACCAAATCGTGCTGATCAACGGGCCGATGTATCACTCGGCGCCGCATTCCTACGGCATGATGGCGTTCCGCAACGGCTGCACCATCGTCCTCCAGCCGCGGTTCGATGCGGAGGAGCTGCTGGCACTGATCGAGCGTCACCGCGTGACGCACATCCACATGGTCCCGACGATGTTCGTGCGGCTGCTGCGGCTGCCCGAGACGGTCAGGCGGCGCTACGACCTGTCGTCGCTGCGCTTCGTCGTGCACGGGGCTGCGCCCTGCCCGCCCGAGGTGAAGAAGGCGATGATCGATTGGTGGGGGCCGGTCATCAACGAGTATTTCGGCTCGACCGAGACCGGGATCCCGGTGTGGCACTCTGCCGAGGAGGCGCTGAAGAAGCCCGGCACCGTCGGCCGCGCCATCGAAGGCGGCATCGTCAGGATCTTCCGCGACGACGGCAGCGCGTGCAATGCCAACGAGGTCGGCGAAATCTACATGCGCCAGACGGCGGTGCCCGATTTCGATTATCACGGCAAGGCGCAGGCGCGCGCCGAGGCGGGGCGCGACGGCCTCGTCAGCGTCGGCGACGTCGGCTATCTCGACGAAGACGGCTATCTGTTCCTGTGCGATCGCAAGCGCGACATGGTGATATCAGGCGGCGTCAACATCTATCCCGCCGAGATCGAGAACGCGCTGATCGGCATGCCCGGCGTGCGCGATTGCGCCGTGTTCGGCATTCCCGACCCGGAATATGGCGAGCGGCTATGTGCCTGCATCGAGCCCGACACCGGCGACCAGCTCTCCGCCGCCGCAGTGCAGGCTTTTCTGCGCGAGCGGCTGGCGAACTTCAAGGTGCCGAAGGAGATCCGGTTCCTGGATGCGCTGCCCCGGGAGGCGACCGGAAAGATCTTCAAACGCAAGCTGCGCGATCCCTATTGGACCGGCCGCGGTCCGGGCGGCGCTTAAACCTTCTCCGGCCGGCGTCCGTGCGAGCGGAATGCCAGGCCATATTCCGCCCGAGCAGGGCTGCATGCCTGCCTCGCTCGGGTCCGCAGCTTTTGGCGGGCGAGGAAACCGTATAGCGTCCGATCTCAGAGGAAACGCCGCGAAAGACGGCCAAGAGGTCGCGCATGCTCGACAAGACCAAGGATCTATCCGCGTGCGCCCAGGCCTGGCTCGATGAATTCGAGCGCGCGCTGGGCACGCCCGATCCCGCCACGCTGGACCGCCTCTTCCTCGCCGACAGCTTTTGGCGCGACGTGCTGGCGCTGAGCTGGAACCTGCAAACGATCGCCGGCCGCGAGACGATTGCGCAAGCGCTGGCCGCGCTCGCGCCCAAGGCGGCACCGACCAACTTCAAGATCGCGCCGAACCGCGCGCCGCCGCGCTGGGTGACGCGTGCCGGCACCAACACCATCGAAGCGATCTTCACGTTCGAAACCGCGACCGGCCGTGGCAGCGGCATCCTGCGGCTCATTCCCGACAAGACCGACGGCGACCGCCTGAAGGCCTGGACGCTGCTCACCGCGCTCGACGAGCTCAAGGGATTCGAGGAGCAGCTCGGCACGTCGCGACCGCGCGGCCAGGCCTATTCCCGCGATTTCCGCGGGCCGAACTGGCTGGATTTGCGCAACGCCTCGCGCGACTATGCCGATCGCGACCCTGCCGCGCTGGTGGTCGGCGGCGGCCAGGCAGGGCTCGCGATAGCAGCCCGGCTGAAGCAGTTGAAGGTCGACGCGCTGATCGTCGATCGCGAGATGCGGATCGGCGACAATTGGCGCAAGCGTTATCATGCGCTCACCCTGCACAACCAGGTGCAGGTCAATCACCTCCCCTACATGCCGTTTCCGCCGAACTGGCCGGTCTATATCCCCAAGGACAAGCTCGCTAACTGGTTCGAGGCTTACGTCGATGCGATGGAGCTGAACTTCTGGGCCGGCACCGAGTTCGAAAGCGGCGCCTATGATGAGGTCGAGGGCCACTGGACCGTCACGCTGCGCCGGGCCGACGGCAGCAGGCGCACCATGCATCCGCGCCACGTGATCATGGCGACCGGCGTCAGCGGCATCGCCAATATTCCAGACATTCCGACCCTCGACAATTTCAAGGGAACGCTGCTGCATTCCAGCCGCTATGAGGACGGCGAGACCTGGACAGGCAAGCGCGCGATCGTCATCGGCACCGGCAACAGCGGCCACGACATCGCGCAGGATCTGTATTCCAGCGGCGCCGAGGTGACGCTGGTGCAGCGCGCAGCCACGCTGGTCACCAATATCGAACCGTCGGCGCAGCTCGCTTATGCCACCTACAACGAAGGCACGCTCGAGGACAACGACCTGATCGCGGCCTCGATGCCGACGCCGCTGGCGAAGAAGACGCATGTGATGCTGACGGAGCAATCGAAGCAGCTCGACAAGGAGCTGCTCGACGGCCTCTCGCGCGTCGGTTTCAAGCTCGACTTCGGCGAGGCCGGCACCGGCTGGCAGTTCAAATACCTCACCCGCGGCGGCGGCTATTATTTCAACGTCGGCTGCTCCAACCTGATCGTCGAGGGCGCGATCAAGCTCAGGCAGTTTGCCGACATCGAGGGCTTTGTACCCGAGGGGGCGCGGATGAAGGACGGCGCGCGGCTTCCCGCCGATCTCATCGTGCTCTCCACCGGCTACAAGCCGCAGGAATATCTGGTGCGAAAGCTGTTTGGCGAGGCCATCGCCGACCGCGTCGGCCCGATCTGGGGCTTTGGCGACGGTCTTGAGCTGCGCAACATGTATGCGCGCACCAGGCAGCCCGGGCTCTGGTTCATCGCCGGCAGCCTCGCGCAGTGCCGGATCAACTCGAAATACCTCGCGCTCCAGATCAAAGCGATCGAGGAAGGGATTTTGGGACGGGCATAACGACAATCGTCATTCCGGGGCGCGCGTCAACGCGAACGATGATGCGCAATTGCGCATCTGAGAATCCATCTATCCGCGGAATATGCAACACAATGGAGTCCGGGGCTCACGCTTCGCGTGCCCCGGAATGACAGTAGGACAGATTCATGCCAGCCATTCTCGGCAGCGGCGAGCACCGCTACCGCGCCGTCGACAATTTCGCGAAACTCCCCGACGGCTGGCAGCTCACCGACGTCGCCTCCGTCGCGGTCGACAGCAAGGACCGCGTCTACGTCTTCAACCGCGGCGCCCATCCGATGGTGGTGCTCGACCGCGAGGGCAATTTCCTGCGCAGTTGGGGCGAAGGGCTGTTCTCGCGCGCGCACGGCCTGCACATCGACGCCGACGACAATCTCTACTGCACCGATGACGGCGACCACACCGTGCGCAAATGCACCACCGACGGCAAGGTGCTGCTGACGATCGGCATTCCCGAGAAACCGGCGCCGTTCATGAGCGGTAATCCCTTCCATCGCTGCACCCACACCGCGCTGTCGCCGAAGGGCGAGATCTACGTCTCCGACGGCTATGGCAATGCGCGCGTGCACAAATTCACGCCGGACGGCAAGCTGCTCAAGAGCTGGGGCGAGCCCGGCACCGATCCCGGCCAGTTCAACATCGTGCACAATATTGCCACCGATGCAGATGGTTGGGTCTATGTCGCCGACCGCGAGAACCACCGCGTCCAGGTGTTCAATGGCGAGGGCAAATACGAGACGCAGTGGAACAATTTGCATCGGCCCTGCGCGCTGTGCTGTTGCGGCGGGGCCAAGAGCCCGACCTTCGTGATCGGCGAGCTCGGCCCGGGCCTTGCCATCAACCGCAAGGTGCCCAATCTCGGGCCGCGGCTGTCAATCGTGGACGCCAAGGGCAAGCGCATCGCGCGCCTCGGCGGCGAGGAAGGGCCGGGTGTTGCGAGCGGAAAGTTCCTGGCGCCCCACGGCATCGCGCTGGATTCCAGGGGCGACATCTATGTCGGCGAGGTCGGCGTCACCAACTGGGACACCAGCTTTCCCGACGAGGAGATGCCGGCCGCAGTGCGCACGACGCGGTGCTTGCAGAAGCTGGAGCGGGTACGGGAGTAGCCGCGGCAGGCCACGACGCGCTGGTCACGCAGTTCCGCGCCAGCCGCGTACCTCCCCAAATCGCGGCTTGTTGAGCACCTTCGCCACCCCGGCGCCGCATTGCTTGCACCTGAATAAGTCGCTCAGCGGGCTTCACAATCCCGTCACGCTGCATGTAGTATGTCAGTACATGCTGCTTCGCAGCGTATATTGGAGGCCGGGAGCGTTACTTGAACGCACATGTCTCGCAAGGCAGTTGGCCGGTGTTGGTGCTGAATGCGGACTTCCGGCCGCTGAGTTACTACCCGCTGTCTCTTTGGTCGTGGCAGGACGCGATCAAGGCGGTGTTCCTCGATCGCGTCAACATCGTCGCACATTACGACCAGGCGGTTCATAGCCCCACGCTGCAAATGCAGCTGCCGAGCGTCGTCTCGCTCAAATCCTTCGTCAAGCCGACCACCCATCCGGCCTTCACCCGGTTCAACGTCTTCCTGCGCGACCGTTTCGCCTGCCAATATTGCGGCTCGCCCGAAGACCTGACCTTCGATCACATCATCCCGCGCAGCAAAGGCGGCCAGACCACCTGGGAGAACGTGGTCGCGGCATGCTCGCCGTGTAACCTGCGCAAGGGCAATCTCACGCCGGTGCAGGCAAAAATGTTTCCGCGCCAGCACGCCTTCGCCCCGACCGTGCACCAGCTTCACCGCAACGGCCGCCTGTTCCCGCCGAACTATCTGCATGATAGTTGGCTGGACTATCTGTACTGGGATACGGAGCTGGATCCGTAGGGTGTGGCCTCACCCCCCGATCGCATTCCGTGCCACCACGTCGCGATAGAACGCCGCGCTCAGCTTCGGCAGCCTTGCCTGGGTCTCGAAATCGACCCGGTAGAGGCCGAAGCGCTTGCCGTAGCCGAAGATCCACTCGAAATTGTCCATCAGGCTCCAGAGGAAGTAGCCGCGGATCGGCACGCCCTCGGCGGTCGCGCGCTGCATCTGGGACAGGTAATTGCGCAGGAACATGATGCGGTCGAGGTCGTAGACCTGGCCGTCGGCAGAGATCTTGTCCTCGGACGAGGTGCCGTTCTCGCTGATGTAGATATTCTCGATGTTCCAGATCTTTGCCGCAAGGCGCGGCGCCCAGTAGATCACTTCCGGGCCGACCCGCAGCCAATCCGAATTCATGTGCGGGAACGAGGTGGGGAACGGCAGCACGTGGAAGCCGGGCGCGCGGTCGGAAGCCGTGACGTAATATTGCGGCGCGTAGATGTTGAGGCCGACGAAATCGTTCGGCGCGCCGATGATCTTCAATTCCTCGGCGGTGAATTTCGGCGCGTCCGCGCCGGCATAGGCCAAAAAGCCCTCGGTGTATTTGCCCTCCAGCACCACGCCGAGGAAGCCGGCGTTGAGCTCGCGCGTCGCGATCTCGGCGGCGCGGATGTTTTCCGGCGTCGCGATCGCCGGCACGCAGGCGGCGATGTTCTCGGCCGCACCGACACGGGTGCCGGCGCGGCCGGCGGCGCGGATTGCCTGCACCGCAAGCCCGTGCGCCAGCGCGACGTGATGGCGCGCCTGGTTGAGTAGTGCGGTCGGCAGCTTGAGACCGGGCGCATCGATGCCCCAGCCATAGCCGAAATTCACGAAACGCCCGACCTCGTTCACGGTGAAGATATTCTTCACCCGATCGGTCAGACGCGCGGCGACATGCGCAGCGTAATCGGCAAAAGCCTTCGACGTGTCGCTCGACGACCAGCCCCCGACGCGGTCCTGGAGTGCCTGCGGCAAGTCCCAATGGTAGAGCGTCGCGTAAGGCTCGATGCCGTTCGCGAGCAGTTCGTCAACAAGGCGGTGGTAGAAATCGAGCCCCTTGGGATTGAGCTGGCCCGTCCCATCCGGAAACACGCGCGGCCATGCGATCGAGAAACGGTAGGCCTTGACGCCGAGCGCCTTGATCAGCGCGACGTCCTCCTTGTAGCGATGATAGTGCTCGTTGGCGCGGTCGCCGGTCGAGCCGTCCTCAATCTTGCCGGGCGTGTGGCTGAAAATATCCCAGATCGATTTGCCGCGACCGTCCTCGTCGACCGCGCCTTCGATCTGGTAGGATGAGGTCGCCGTGCCCCACAGAAAATCCTTCGGGAACGGCGCCGGCAGGTGGCGGTCGGTCGAAGCGGACTTTTCATTCTCCGCGGCCCCGGCACCTGCTGCTACGCCCAGCGCGGCGAGGCCCGTGAGCTTGGCAAAACGGCGCCGCGAGACATCGGCTGACATCGTTATCTCCGTGCCAGCTCCAGATCGATCTGATAGACGGAAATCCGGTCGATCTCGAATGCGACGCTCGCTGGCGATTCGGCATCGACCTGACTGACGCCCGGAAAAAACTTCGACCCGATCGCGAGATTGACGATCATGTACATGGGATCGTCGAAGCCGATCGGCACCTTGATGTCGGAGACCGGCCTGCGGTCGATGAAATAGACCAGTCGATCCTCCTGCCACAACACACCGTAATTGTGGAATACGCTCGAGGCGTCGCCGACCGCGAAATCGAAGCCGCAGGACTGGATCTTCTGGGTCGAAGGGATCCGCCAATGGGTCGTCATCACCAGATCTCCCGGCCGTTCGCCGCGGCCTTCCAGCACATCGACCTCCGGCGGCCAGCCGCCGTCGTCCGCCAGCATCCAGAACGCCGGCCATACCGCATGGCCGACCGGCACCTTGGCGCGAATTTCGAAATAGCCGTGCTTCTGGGCGAACGTGCCCTGGGTCGTCAGGATGCCTGAGATGTACTCGTTGTTGAACAGCAGCGGTTTCAATTCCGGCGGCGTTCGGCTGGCGATGATCGACAGCACGCCGTCCTTCACCTTGAACGGATCGAGCCCGAGCGGCGCGGCCGCGCGGCCGGCATAGCGCGGATCGACGTAGATCTGCTGCTCGCCATTGGCGCTGGTCTTGCGCTTGAAGTCGGAGCCGTCGCCGCCCCAATAGCGTGCCTCTGGCCAGGCCGCGCCGCCGGCATAATGCGGGACCCAGCGTCCGTTCGACAGCGGATGCTGGTCAAAATCCTCGCTGAAGGTCCGGCGCAGGGGCAGGAACACCAGCGAGGCTAAACTGACCGTGTCCAGCCGGCGACACACGATGGTGGAGGGATCGGTCGTCACCTGCAGAGCCATGCTCGCCGGCGCGCGATCGAGCTCATCCTGCGCGATACAAGGCGCAGGCAGCACGCCGAGGCCGATCGCAACCAGAGTGCCCCTCGTCCAACGGCCGATCATCACCGCACTCGAAGATGCCACGACATGCGCAGAGGTTAGCTCATCCGTCTTCGCGCGGGCAACCGCGGCATCCGACGCCGGCGGGCGATTTGAAAACCATTCTTCTCGCCTCCGCTCCGGGGCCAGCGGGCACTGGGAACCCGAGGCGCCCACGCCCGTTCAGAGTCAACGCCATGCGCTCGCATGCACGTTCCATCGAGCGCGTTTGTCCGCTGCAAGATGAAACAAGGGAAGACCCATGGCCGCAACCGAGAGTGATCATGTCTACAAGATCCTGGACCTCGTCGGATCGTCCGAAACCTCGATCGAGGACGCGATCAAGAACGCGATCAGCCGCGCGTCCAAGACCATCCGCGAGATGAAATGGTTCGAGGTGGTGCAGACGCGCGGCCATATCGAGAACGGTGCCGTGCGGCACTATCAGGTGACGCTGCGCGTCGGCTTCACCCTGGAGGGATGAGGCGGCAGGCGGCAGAACGGAATTGTCGCACTGCGGTAGCGTGGCCCGACGATCTGCCCCAACGATGTCGGCAATCCTTCCGGTTGATTACGGACCCCGCACAATCATTGCAGATTTTGCAAGAGGCCGTTAAGACGAAAGTGAGAGGTTTGCCCCGATTTGGAGCAAGCCTGATGGTCACGAGCCGCGAATTCGGCAAGACGCGCCTTCCGCTCTGGGCCGCGGGCTTCGTTGGGCTGATCTGCGTGACGATCCTGGGCCTCAGCGCCTGGCGCGAATGGGAAGCTCGCAATGTCGACCTCAGGAACGCCGAGATCGACGTCACCAACCTCGCACATTCACTGATCCAGCACGCGGATGATACGTTCGAGCTGGTCGATACGCTCCTGGTCGGACTGGTCCACCGGCTCGAACTCGACGGGACTGGCCCCGACACGATCACGAAGCTCCAGGCCTATCTGCCGACGCGCAAATCATCGGACCGCATCCGCGGCATCTTCGTCTATGACGCGACGGGCCGGTGGCTTGCCACGACCGAGCGCCTCGACTTTTCCAAGCTCAACAACAGCGACCGGGAATATTTCCAGCGCCACCGCGACTCCACGGAGACGGGCACGCTGATCGGACCGCCCATCAAGAGCCGCTCCGGGGGCCAGTGGATCATCACGGCGTCCCGGCGGATCAATGATCCCGACGGCGGCTTCGCCGGCGTTGCCCTGCTCACGATCGACGTCAGCTATTTCGTCAAATTCTACGAGCGGTTCGACCTAGGGCCGAACGGCTCGGCATCGCTGCTCAACAATGGCGGCATCATGCTGGCACGCAGCCGAGATGAGAGCGGCGCCTTCATCGGACGCGACCTGTCCAATGCGCCCTTGTTCAAAGGCTGGAAAAGCCGCCCCGCCGAAGCGGTCTATTATTTCAAGTCGCCGCTCGATGGCGTGCAGCGCCTGAGCTACTACCAGCGCAGCAGCCGCTATCCCCTGATGGTGCTGGCGAGTAAGTCCCAAGATGACGTGCTGGCTCCCTGGCGACGCGCCGCCGCCACACGCATAACTTTCGTCGTCGGCCTCGTCCTGCTGATCGCGGTGATCGGCTCCTACCTGGTCCGTCAGCTCTGGCAGCGACAGCGCATGGCGCAGGCCCTGGTCGCCAAGGAGGCAAATTTCCGCCTGCTGGCCGAGCAATCCAGCGACATGGTAACCCGGATCGGGCTGGATAACCGGCTGCTCTATGTCTCTCCGTCATGCGTGCGCATCACCGGCTGGACCGCTGAGGAACTGCTGAACACGTCGGCCCTGGCCGGCATTCACGCCGACGACATGGAACGGGTCGCTCAGGCCATCACGGCCCTGAAGAACGGCGAGGCCGAGGAAGCGCGGTTCGTCTATCGCCAGCGTCATCGCGAAAAAGGGGAGATCTGGGCGGAGGCGGCGCTGCACGTGACGGTGGCATCGGACAGCGGCGCGATCGACGGCGTCGTCGCGGTCGTGCGCGACATGACCGAGCAGAAGGATCTCCAGGACAAGCTCGCTTCGCTTGCGAGGACCGACGGCCTCACCGGCCTTGCCAACCGGCGCGCATTCGACGAACGCCTTGCCGACGAATGGGCGCGCGCCCGGCGCGACGGCACGCAGCTTTCGCTCCTGCTGATCGACGTCGATCATTTCAAGAAGTTCAACGACCATTACGGACATCTGGCGGGCGACGGGTGCCTGCGCGCGCTGGGCCGGATCCTGTCCACCCAGGCCAGGCGTCCCGCCGACCTCGCGGCGCGCTACGGCGGCGAGGAATTCGCCGTGTTGTTGCCGAACACAGGTCCGGATGGCTGCGTGGAGGTCGCGGAAGCGGTTCGCCAGGCGCTGCACGATCTTGCCATGCTGCATGCGCAGAATCCGCCCTCCCGGTTGGTCACGGTGAGCGTCGGCGCGGCAACCGGACTTCCGTCTCTGACCTCCACGGACTTCAGCACGCTGGTCGCTGCGGCCGACCGCGCGCTCTATGCCGCGAAGGACAGCGGCCGCGATCGGCTGGTGATGTCCGGACAGGTCGTGCCCTGGCCCGCGAAGACCGCGTGACGGGACCCACCGCTCACCAGCCGTAGCGAACGCTGCCCTTGCCGGCGTAGCTGCGGGTGACGCTGGAGAACTCGCCTTCGAACGTGGCGGCCGCCGACCAGCCGTTCAGCCATTTCATCACGACCGAAGCCGTCGTGAGCGCGGCGTCGCGGGCCTGCGCTGCGCCGTTGACGACGAAGCTTGCGACCGGCAACGCCTGAAAGGTTGCGGCGGCCGCACGATCGGGATTGAAATCATGCGCCCAGGCGACACGGCCGCGCAGTGCCAACACGCCGGCCGGCGTGGCGAACGACTTGTCGGTACGCAGGCCGAGCTCGCTGCGGCTGTCGGTCACGCTCTTCGCGGCGTAGTTCAAGGCGAATGCCGATGAGCCGGAGACGACGTGTTCGGCATAGGCTGGCAGGTCGAGCGTCGTGAACTGCATCGCCCCATAAGGCGTGAGGCCGATCCCGCCGATCCATGACCCGACCAGACGGTAGCCGCCTTCGAGACGACCGGAATACGCATTGGCGTCGAATGCGGCGCGCAGGCGGTCTGCGCCGGCGACCGTCACGGTGCGATCGGTGGTGATGTTCTGCCAGCCATAGGCCAGCGCGGCGGAGACGTAGGCCGCGCCGTTGGCGTGGTAAAGATAGGCGCCGGCCTGGAACAGGTCGGAGCGACCGGAGCCGAGACCGTTCACGCCGAAGCTGGTGCCACCGCCGGCAAGCGCGAAGCCGAGCTTCGTGTTCGGCGCGAGCCAATAGTCCGCGCCGACCGCCGTGCCGGCGATGCGGCTCGTGGTGTCATTCGAGCCGTCCGCAGCATTGCCGTCGGTCGATTGCGATCCGCCGAAGCCGGCGGCCCACACGCTCCAGCGCTGCGCAAATCCCTGCGCCGGCGCCTTGGCGAACATGGCGAACGCGTCGGCGCGCTTGCGTGCGGCATAGGCGCTGGCCTGAACGTCTTCGGCAAGTCCAGCCGCACCGTTCGCGGGATCCGGCCCACCCTCGCGCTGCGCGAAGGGATCGGTGAGCAGGCCCATGAACTGGCTCATGGCGCTGAACGTGGTCTGCTGCGCTGCCGTGCCTTGTTCGCCCGAGGCTTGCGTCAAGCTGGCCGCCGTCATGCGGCCATAGATCAGCGGAATGCCGCCGTTGACGTCGAAGGAATTGACCAATGCGTTCGCCACCGCCTGCTGATTGCCGTTCAGGCCGGAATTCGGCGGCGGCACGAAGGCGAGCGACAGGTTGAGATAGGCATTGTTTGCGTCGTAGCTGAGATCGGTCTTGAAGTTCGCCGGGAGATTGCTGCTGGCAACGGTCGAGGCAAAGCTGCCGGAGAGGCCGCCGCCCGCGCTGAGGATGGTGTATTTCTTCTCGATATAGCTGCCGGCCGCAAACACCGCGCTCACACTAGCGCCGCCCAGCGTCGCGCTGCCCGTGACGTTCGCATGGGACGCCGTCGACGGATTGACCTGGACCTGATAGATCGCGCCCGATTGCAGGGCGAGATCGCCGACGATGCTCGTGACGCTGCCGGGCGTGCCGTTGCCGGCCGCAAACGTGCCGCCGCCGGCAATCGCCACCAACAGCGGATCGATCGTGCCCGATCCCATCAGCACGCCACCGGCATTCACGGTGACCGAAGAGGTGCCGGTGATCGTTCCTTCGACGTCGAGCACACCGCCATTCACGGCCGTGGCTCCGGTGTAGCCGTTGTTGCCGAGCAACATGGTGAAGCCGGCCGTCGTCGTCAGGCTCGCGGTCCCGCCGATGCCGTTGAGGACACCTCCGATGGAGGTAATGGGCGCGTTCAGATTGCCGTTGCGGATCGTGCCGCCGTTAAGGCCGACCGCGCCCTGGGTCTGCGTCGTGCCGCCCAGATCGAGCGTGGCACCGCTGTTGACCGCGGTCGTCCCGCCGACGTCGCCCAGCGTGCCGGCGCCGCTCAAGGCCAGCGTGCCGCCATTGACGAAGGTCCCGCCGCTGTAGGTGTTGGCGCCGGTCAGCGTCAGCGTGCCCAGCCCCGTCTTGGTCAGGGATCCCGTGTTGATGATCTGCCCTGACAACGTCGCATTGAAGCCGTTGGTGTCGATCGTGCCGCCGCCGGCCAGCAGCGAGATCGTCCGAGCGGTGCTGAAAGCACTGGTAAATCGCAGCGCGCCGCCGTTGAAATTGACATATTGCCCGAAGCCCAGCGCCGTGAGCGCGGCATCGCTGCCCGCCGCGACCGCCCCGCCCGCCACAACGATGACGTTCGGCCCGATGAAGGCGGTCCCGGCATTGCCGTTGTCAACGATCGGCATGGTGACGAAGGACAGGATCGTGTTGGTGGCCGTATCCATCACGTAAAACCCGAAGCCGGTCGTGATGTAGGCCCGGCTGCCGTCGGGCGTCACGGTCACTCCGATGCCGTTGCTGGACGGGCCGCCGGACAGGGTCACGCTTGCCGTGATGGTGTTCGTCAGGGCATTGATCACCACGAGTTGGTTGGACTGCGTCGTCACATAGATCCGCGACCCGTCCGGGCTGGCCGCGACGCTCAGGGGCAGTCCGGAGACCGAAACCGTCGTCACCACCGATTGCGACGCTGCATCGATCACCGTGACGCTGCCATCGCTTTGATTGGTCACGTAGATCCGGCTTCCGTCCGGAGACGTTGTGATGCCGGAGGGGGAGCTTCCCGCCGCGACCGTGCCGATGACGGTTTTCGACGCGGCGTCGATGATCGAAATGTTCGCGGAGCCCTGGTTGGCGACATAGGCCCGGGTCCCGTCCGGCGAAACGACGACGCCGTAAGGGGCTGCCCCCACCGCGATGGGGGAGCCGACCACGACATTGGTCGCGGTGGAAATCACCGTGACCGAATGGGCCGAGGAGGACGTCACGTAGAGACTCGAACCATCCGGGCTGAGCGCCAATCCCGCCGTCTGTCCGGCGACGGGTATGGTCGCGACGACCGTCCGGCCGACGACGTCGATGACCTCCACCGCGCCGGACATGGCAACGACATAGGCGAAGCGGCCATCGGCCGAAAACACCGCGCTGTGAGGATATGTGCTCGTTCCGATCGGGGAGCCGATCGGAGCGTTGCTCAGCGTGCCGAACTCGATCACCTGCCCCGGCGTGCTGTTGAGTGCGGTCCAGATGCCGTAATTGTCGATCTGCGCCCTGCTGGCGGAGGTCGAGGCGAGATACGGCAGGACCAGGATGACAAGCATCCCGCAGCTTCTCATTGTCCGGCGACGACGGCAGCTGCGCGGACGTCGTTGCCGACGGCCAGCACCCAAAATTCCCATTGACCCCACGCGGCAACCCCATTCCGACGGCGCGGCCCCGCTTGGCGCGCTCGCATTCCAGAGACTGGAGAATCTCTAACAGGACGGCAGGACGGACGATGTGCCCGGCGTCTCAGCGGGACAAAATCCAACTGAATCTCTCGATGGTTGCAAATACACGAACGCACATTCTACCTCGGCCTCGCTTGCGCCCCGATTTCCGAATGGCTACATCCAGACCCGACATTGGCTTGCTTAGTTGCATGCGGTCTTTCCGCATCGCGAGGGGACGTGGACGGGACTGCCTTGAACGAAAGCACGGCGGCGGACAATCCCGGGCGCGGTCCGGAGGCGCTCGCGCACTTGCGGGCCATGACGGTCGACATTTGTGAGGTCATTCCGCGCACCGCGGAGGACGATTTCCATGTCACCACGGTGACGAGGATGACCCGCAACGCTTTGCTGATCGACACGCGTGCCACCGACCAGGACTATGACCGCACGCCCGCGCACGTCGCCCGTGGCATCATGGATCATTTTCAGATCACCCTCTGCGTCGAGGGCGAGATGCAGTTCAGCTCAGGCCGCCGCGAGGTTACGCTGCGGCCCGGCGACATCGTTCTCATCGACATGGCGCAACCGAACCGGACCGCGTTGCGCGCCGCGGGCGGCCGCACCCATCTGATGACGATCGTGCTGCAACGCGCGATGCTGGCGCCGCGGCTCGCCCATCCGGATGCGGCGACGGCAACCCTGCTGCCGTCGGACCACCCCCATGCACGCCTGCTCGCCAGCCATTATGGCGCGCTTGCCCTGTCGTCCGAGCCCGGGACGGATACCGGCACCGGCCATGCCGAAGCCACGGTCGAGGCGATCGCCGATCTCGTGGCCGCCGCCGCGGGCGGGACGGCCGAGATCGTCGCGGGCCTCGAGCGCGCCGAGCGACATCTTTATCTCACGATGATCAAGCGTCGCATCGCGAACAATCTCGAAACCGATGCGCTCACCAGCGAAGAGCTCTGCCGCCACTTCCAGATCTCGCGCGCGACACTCTACCGGCTGTTCGAGGCCGAGGGCGGGCTTGCGCATTATGTGCGGGAGCAGCGGCTCAATCTCGCGTTTCGGCGCTTGATATCGCCATCCGCGCAGGACGGCCGGCTGATCGAGCTCGCCGTCGAGATGCGCTTCAGCAGCGATTCCACCTTCATTCGCGCATTCCGCCGCAAGTTCGGCCTGACGCCGGGCGAATTGAGGGAATTGGCCGATGCCTGGCTGCGCGAGACCGGAGCGGTGCCTGCCGTCGACACAGTGCTGCATCAACTGGCGCGGCGACGCGCATCGCAGCCCTAGCCAGCACCCGATTTGTCGCCCGCGTTCCGGCGGGATATGACTCACGCCAGGGCCGGATGTTCGGCCAATGCGCGAGCGTCGCCGTGACTGATGCCATCAAGCTCGTCCTCTTCGACATGGACAATGTCCTCTGCGACTACGACAGGGCGACCCGCGTCGCCTATCTGGCGCAGCTTGCGGGGACCAGCAGCGAAGCCGTCCACAACGCGATCTGGGACAGCGGATTCGAGCTGCTCGGCGATTCCGGCGCGCTCGAGGCTGCCGACTATCTGCGAGGTTTTGGCGAACGCATCGGCTATCCGCTCTCACTCGACGAGTGGGTGGAGGCCCGGCGCCGTTCAATGCAGGCGGATCGCGCGATGCTGGACATTGCCAGCAGCTTGCGAAACACCGTCGATATCGCCGTCCTGACCAACAATACCACGCTGGTCGCCGACCACATCGACACGCTGCTGCCGGAATTGCGACCGCTGTTCGGCTCCCGGATCTACACCTCGGCGCAATTCAAGACGGCCAAGCCGGACCCGCACTGCTATCGCCTCTGCCTCTCCGAGCTCGGCGTGAGGCCGCAAACCGTCCTGTTCGTCGACGATCTCGCAGCCAACGTCGCCGGCGCGCGAGAGGCGGGCCTGTTCGCGCATCAGCACACGTCCGTGGCGACCTTCAGGCAGGCCCTGTCGGAATATGGCGTGCCTCTCGACTAAGATGGAAGTGCGTAGGGTGGGCAAAGGCGCGACAGCGCCGTGCCCACGTCTTCAGAATCGTGGGCACGCTTCCGCCTTCGCTCTTCGAGCTACGGCGGACAAGTCGCTTTGCCCACCCTACGGATTCTGAACTCGCTTTCGGAGCCTCAGGCCAGATGACACGCCACGAAATGCCCGCCCGCCCCTTCCTTCAGCACGGGCGCGCTTTCCGCGCAGCGCGGCTGGGCGATCGGACAGCGGGTGTGGAAGTGGCAACCCGACGGCGGCTTCATCGGGCTCGGCACGTCGCCCTTGAGGCGGATGCGCTCACGCTTGAGTTTTGGATCGGGCACCGGCACCGCCGACAGCAGCGCCCTGGTGTAGGGATGCTGCGGGTTGCGGTAGAGATCGCTCGCTTTCGCCAGCTCGACGATGCGGCCGAGATACATCACCGCGACGCGGTCGGAAATGTGCTCGACCACCGAGAGGTCGTGCGCGACGAAGAGATAAGTGAGGTTCAGCTCGGCCTGGAGGTCTTCCAGCAGATTGATGACCTGGGCCTGGATCGACACGTCGAGTGCCGAGACCGGCTCGTCGCAGACGATCAGCTTTGGCTCGACCGCCAGCGCGCGCGCGATCACGATGCGCTGGCGCTGGCCGCCGGAGAACTCGTGCGGATAGCGCCGCATATGCTCGGCCTTGAGCCCGACCTTGACCAGCAGGCCCGCCACGCGCTCCTCTCGCTCCTTGGCGGAGGTCGCCAGATTATGGATGGTGAAGGCTTCGCCGAGGATCGCGCCGACCGTCATGCGCGGATTGAGCGAGGCGAACGGATCCTGGAACACCAGCTGCATGTTGCGCCGCATCGCGCGCAGATCGTTGCCGCCGAGGCTGCGCACGTCCTGGCCGTCGAAAGTGACCTCGCCGTCGGTCGGCTCGATCAGGCGCAGCACGCAGCGCCCCGTCGTCGACTTGCCGCAGCCGGATTCGCCGACGAGACCGAGCGTCTCGCCGCGATTGACCGAGAACGACACGCCATCGACCGCATAGACGGTGCCGACCTGGCGCGACAGCAGGCCGCCGAGCACGGGGAAGTGCTTCTTCAGGTTGGAGACTTGCAGCAAGGGTTCGCTCATGCCGCGCCTCCCAGATTTGTATCGCCGAGATGACAGGCCATGCGATGGCCGGGTGCGATCTCGCGCAGCAACGGCTCCTTCTCGGTGCAGACGTTCATGGCGAACTTGCAGCGCGGCGCAAAGCGGCAGCCGACCGGCGGATTGATCAGGATCGGCACCGAACCGCCGATCGCCTCGAGCCGCGTCTTGTGCTCGCTGTCGAGATCGATGCGCGGGATCGAGCGGATCAGCCCTTGCGTATAGGGGTGACCGGGATTGCCGAACAGATCGTCGACGAGCGCTTCCTCGACCACCTTGCCGGCATACATCACGACGACGCGCTGCGCGGTTTCGGCGACGACGCCCATGGCATGGGTGATCAGCATCACCGCCATGCCGAAGCGCTCCTTCATGTCCTGGAGCAGATCCAGGATCTGGGCCTGGATGGTGACGTCGAGCGCGGTAGTCGGCTCGTCGGCGATGATCAGCTTCGGCTTGCAGGCGAGCGCCATCGCGATCATCACGCGCTGGCGCATGCCGCCGGAGAACTGGTGCGGATAATTGTGCACGCGACCTTCGGCGTTGGGGATCTGCACCAGCTTCAGCATCTCGATGGTGCGATCGAGCGCCTGCTTCCTGGTCACGGCCTCGTGGCGGCGCAGGCTTTCGGCGATCTGCTCGCCGACGGTGAGCACCGGGTTGAGCGAGGTCATCGGCTCCTGGAAGATGAAGCCGATCTCCTTGGCCCTGATCTCGTCGAGCTCGTTGCTGGTCAGCGGCACGAGGTCGCGACCCTCGAAGATGATCTGACCCGCCGCGATGCGGCCCGGCGGCATCGCGATCAGCTTCAGGATCGACATCGCGGTGACGGTCTTGCCGCAGCCGGATTCGCCGACGACGCAGAGCGTCTCGCCCCGGTTGATGGAGATGTCGACGCCGTCGACGGCCTGGAGGATGCCGTCGTCCGTGGAGAAGTGGGTTTTCAGCCCTTTGATTTCGAGCAGCGGCGCCATCAGATCACCCGTCGCGCATCGAGCGCGTCGCGCAGACCGTCGCCGATGAAGTTGATGGCGACCACCGCGATGAAGATCGCGCCGCCCGGAAACAGCGCCCAGTGCGGGCCGATGTCGAGAAAGTCCTTGGCGTCATACAGCAGCCGGCCCCAGGTCGGCGTGTCGGGTGGGAAGCCGAGGCCGAGGAAGGACAGCGTCGATTCCGCGATGATGGCGGCGGCGACGTCGATGGTGCCGGCGATGATCACCGGACCGAGCGCATTGGGCAGGATGTGCTTCACCACCTGCCGCACCGGGCTGGCCCCGAGCGCCCGCGCGGCCTCGACGAACTCCTTCTCGCGGATCGACAGGAACTGGGCGCGCACGAGCCGCGCCACCGGCATCCAGCGGAGGCCGCCGATCACGAGCACGATCAGGATGAAGATGCCGCCCTCCGGACCGAACGCGGCCTTCAGACCGTCTCGGAAGAGGTAGATCAGCAGCAGCAGCAGCGGCAATTGCGGCAGCGACAGGAACAGATCGGTCAGCCACATCAGCCCGTGACCGAGCGCACCGCGCGACATGCCGGCGAGCGCGCCGATCAGCACACCGACGAAGACCGAGACCAGCATCGCGGCGAGGCCGACCGCGAGCGAGATGCGCCCGCCATAGATCATGCGGGCGAGGATGTCCTGCCCGAGATCGTCGGTGCCGAAGGGATGCGCCGGCGAGGGCCCCTGCATGCCCGCGACGATGTCGATGTCGTCGATCTTGACCCGCCAGACGAAGGGGCCGAGCACCACTGCCAGGATCAGAACGAGCAGCAGGAACGCGCTGACCACGGCAAGCTTGTGGCGGCTGTAGCGCCGCCACGTCTCGCGCCAGGGCGAGTAGACGCGCCGCTCAGCGGAGGGAGATGCGAGGGTCAAGCCAGCCATAAAGCACGTCCGCGATGAGATTGAACAGCACGACGAGACACGCAAAGACGAAGGTGACGGCCATCACCACCGGCGTGTCGTTGGAAAGGATGGAGGAGATCAGCAGCGAGCCGATGCCGGGAATGCGGAAGATCTGCTCGGTGACGATGGCTCCGCCGAACACCGCGGGCATCTGCAGCGCGATCAAGGTCACGACCGGAATCATGGCGTTGCGCATGACATGCTTGACGATGACCTTGGCCTGCCCGAGCCCCTTGGCGCGGGCGGTCGTGACGTAGTCGAGCCGGATCACATCCAGCATCGCCGAGCGCACGAAACGCGTCATCGACGCCGCCTGGAACAGGCCGAGCACCGCCACCGGCATGATCGCCTGTCGGATCATCTCCAGCACCCAGTGGATGCCGGTGCCCTTGATGTCGGTGGTGTAGACGAACGGCAGCCAGTCCAGCGTGACCGAGAAGATCAGGATGAACAGGATGCCTGTGAAGAACGTCGGCAGCGAGAAGCCGACGAAGGCGAGCGTGTTGGCGATCTGGTCGAACAGCGAATAGGGCTTCGTCGCCGCATAGACGCCGACGGGAATCGCGATCAGCAGCGCCAGGATCTGCGCCGAGCCGATCACGTAGAGCGTGGCCGGCAGGCGCTGGAGGATGAGCGTGTCGACGTTCATCCGGCTGACGAAGGAGAAGCCCCAGTCGCCGTGCAGCATGGCGTTGAGCCAGTGCAGGTAGCGAAGGTGGATCGGGTCGTCGAGGCCGAACTTGGCCCGGAGCGCCGCCTGCACTTCCGGCGGCACGTTCGGATTGGTCGCCAGTTCGGAGAACGGATCGCCGGGCGCAAGCGCGAGCACGACAAACAGCACGACCGAGATTCCGAGCAGGCTCGGAATCGCGATCAGCAGGCGACGCAGGACGTATTGGCTCATGAGGGAAGGCCCCGTCTAGAGTTGGGGGATCATTCCTCGCGGTACCAGTCGAACAGATTGTCGGTTTCGTTGGCCCAGCCGGAAACGACCGGGCGCAGATTGTTGGCCGCCGCCTCGACCTTCAGACGATGCTGCACCGGAATGAACACCGTGTCTTCCCACATCAGATCGTTGGCCTTGATGTAGAGCGCCGCGCGCTTGACCGGGTCCATTTCCATGTCGGCCGCGTTGATCGCGGCGTCATAGTCCTTGTTGACCCAGCGCGGGAAGTTCGTGCCCTGCCACTTGTTCTCCTTGGTCGCGGCGCTGGTGGAGAGGTAGCGGCGCATGTGCTGCGACGGATCCGGCTGGCTGAGCGGGATCTGGAACATCTCGATGTCGGCGTAGAACTTCGGATAGGTGTCGGGGTTGGCGACGTCGGAGGAGAAGAACACCGATGCCACCACCGACTTCAGTTCGACCTCGATGCCGGCCTTCTGACAGGCCTGCTTGACGATGGCCTGGGTCTTCTGGCGCGGACCATTGATCGAGGTCTGGTACAGGATCTTCAGCTTCTTGCCGTCCTTCTCGCGGATGCCGTCGGCACCGGGCTTCCAGCCGGCGTCGTCGAGCATCTTGGCGGCCTTCTCGATGTTGAATTCCCAGGATGTGTTCTTGGAAACAAACTTCTCCGGGCCGTTGAGGAAGTTGGAGGTGGTGCGGCCGGCGCGGCCGTAGATCGCCTTCTTGACGGACTCGCGGTCGACCAGCAGGGACAGCGCCTTGCGCACGACAGGGTCCGAGAACAGCGGATGCTTGGTCTTCATCGACGAACGCTCGCCGTCGACCTCGACGTTCGGGTCGGTGAAATTGAGCGCGATGAATTCGGTGTCGCCGCCCACGGCATACACTGTCTTGCCCTTGCCGCCTTTCTCCAGACGCAGCAGCACGTCATCCTCGACCTGGATGTTCCAGCCGAAATCATATTCGCCGGTCTGGATCACCGCACGCGCGGCCGAGACGGCGTCACCGCCGCCCTTCATCTCGATCGTATCGAAGTAGGGCCGGTTGGCCATGTGATAGTCGGGATTGATCACGCCGCGGATGAGATCGCCCGGCTTGAACTCGACGAATTTGTAGGGACCGGTCCCGACTGGAGAGAGGTTGGTCGGCGCTTCCCGTGACTTGCTGCCCGTGTAGTCGGCAAACAGGTGCTTGGGGAGAATGGTGTTCGGGGCTCCGACAAAGGCGTCCGCCCAGAACGGTGTCGGCTTCGGGAAAGTGATCTTGACCGTGAGATCGTCGATCTTCTCGACAGTGATGTCGCGATAGCTTGCGATGGTCACGGCCGCCGTCGCGGGATCCTTGATATACTGCCAAGTGAAGACAATGTCGTCGGCCGTGAACGGCTTGCCGTCATGCCACTTCACGCCGGGCTTCAGCTTCCACGTCACCGACTTGCCGTCGGCGGCGAGCAGGCCGTTCTGGATCGAGGGAATTTCGGTCGCCAGCACCAGCTTCATGTTGCCGTCCGGATCCCAGCAGGCGAGCGGTTCGTAGAACAGGCGCGAGCCGTCCTGATCCTTGGTGCCGGTGGCGAAATGCGGATTGAGCAAGGTCGGGCCCTGCCACCACAGCAGCTTCAGCGCACCACCGCCGCCACGCTTGGTCGGCTTGTAGGTCGAGGCACCCTCGGCCATGGCGACGCCGCCGAGCGCGAGGATCTGGTTGGCCAGCGGGGCGGTGAGACCGACCGCGGCCATGCGCGTGATGAAAGCGCGGCGATCCATCCGCCCATCCTTCACCTCGCCGATCATCGAACGCAGTTCTTTATCCAGCATGGTTGTCCCCCGTCTGGTTCCCATAGTGATGAGGACGGCCGTGAAAGCTGGCCGCCCAATTGGCTGGCAGTAGATGGCACACCGAATGGGGGGCGCGTCAACTGGGACCGTGTGTATGCAAACGGTCTTCTGGCTGTCTGTTGGGCAAAACTGCGTTCTGCAGCCCATCCGTTCGGCAATCCAGCATCAAAACATGCTGGATTGCACGCTGCACTGCGGAAAATTTGTTCGCAATCAGACGAAGTGTGGAGGCGAAATTCTATGCGACGGACATGTCGAGCGGTGGCTCGACGTGATCCGGCAGCGGGCAGACATACGGCGTCTTGGCCGTCCGCTTCTTCAGGTCGGCCTTGGCCGCCTTGATCAGTTCCGGATCTGTCAGCGCCTTGATGCCGAGACCGGCCATCGCCTTGGCGGCTTGCACCATGGCCTTGTGGGCATGCGGGCTCTTGCCTTGCGCCACCACCTGCCAGGTGTGGAACGGCGTGCCGATTGCAACCGTGGGGGCGTGAACCTGCACGGTCGGCACCACCCAGCTGACGTCGCCGACGTCGGTCGAGCCGACCAGCGGGTTGCGCTTGGCATCGAGCGGGACCAGGAAGTCGGCCAGCGGCCGATCGGTCTGCTCCATGCCGATCGCGTAATAGACCGACGCGATATCCTTGTCGCTCAAGGTCGCGCGGATCTGGCTGGCAAAACCCTTGTCCGCATCGTCGAAATGCGGCGGTCCGAGCTCTTCCATGACCCGGTGCAGCGCCTGCTCCAGCGGGGTGTTCGGCAGGATGTTGGAGACCGCGGAGATGATCTTCATCTCGACCTTGGTCTCGGTCATCAGCGCCGCGCCCTCGGCGATCTTGCTCACGCGTCCGACCAGTTCGTTCATGCCGGGAAGGTCACGGGCGCGGATCGAATAGCGCACCCGCGCATGGGCCTGGACCACGTTGGGCGCGATGCCGCCGGTGTCGAGCAGCGCGTAATGCACCCGCGCATCGCTCGGCATGTGCTCGCGCATGTAGTTCACGCCGACATTCATCAACTCCACCGCATCGAGCGCGGAGCGGCCGAGATGCGGCGAGGCCGCGGCATGCGACGTGCGGCCGGTGAAGATGAAGTCCGCGCGGGTGTTGGCGAGCGACGGCGTTACCGCGACCTCCCAGAAGCTGTGCGGATGCCAGGTGATGGCGATGTCGGCGTCCTCGAACGCGCCGGAGCGCACCATGAAGGCCTTTGCCGCGCCGCCTTCTTCGGCCGGGCAGCCATAATAACGCACGCGGCCGGGCATCTTGTTTTCGGCAAGCCAGTCCTTCACCGCGGTCGCGGCGAGCAGCGCGGCGGAACCGAGCAGATTGTGACCACAGCCATGGCCGTGCCCGCCGGCTTCGATCGGACGATGCTCGGCGACACCCGCTTCCTGGCTGAGACCGGGCAGCGCGTCATATTCGCCCATGAAGGCGATCATCGGACCGCCCTCGCCCCACTCGCCCATCACCGCGGTCGGAATGCCGGCGACGTTCTCGGTGATGCGGAAGCCCTGATGACGCAGCTCGAGGAGATGCTCGGCGGCGGACCGCGCCTCGGTGTAGCACACCTCGGGCATGCCCCACACCTTGTCGCTGAGGTCGATGAAACGCCCCTTGATTGTGTCGACGCCACGCCAGATGTCGCTGCGGTTGTCCATTGCTTCGGTCCGTGATCCCTTGGTCAAACGAAGCGGCAATGGTTAGCAGCTTAGGCAGGGGCCGCCTAGCAGCGGTAGGGACACCAGCCATGCGGCCCGGCAGGGTCTCACAGTGGGGCCCAAGACAGTGCGGCCCAAGGCGGCCGCCCCTACGGCGCTACATTCTCGGCCTCGAGAGCGCGTCTTTGCTTACGAACAGGAGGCGTCGCCGGAAGGCCGTCGGACTCTCGGCAACCAGCACCCCCTTCAGAGATTGTAGACCGCCCGCGAAGAAGGGCTCGCGAAGCCCATTACCGTGAACCTCGGTCCATTCCGGTATCTGTAATCCGTAAACGCGCGCAAGGTGCTCCGCCACGGCCGCCGTATAGGCGTCGTGCACAGCGTCGATGGAAGCGGGTCGTTCTTCGATCGCCTGCTGTCGTGCGTTCGGGTTCATGTAGAACCAATCGAGAAATTCGCGGAGCGACGGATCGAACTTCTGCTCGCCAGCCTGTACGCGGCGAACGACGTCACTCAGCGTTGCGGGCTTCTTGCCGAACAGGTTCATGGTTGGCTCGACGGAGGCATGCGATCACCTTCGGGCCCAGTCTCGAGATTTGAGAAAATCTCCTCGAGACCCAATCGGGTCTTGGGCTGAAGCGCATTCTGCGGATAGAATTTTTCGACCAACGTGAGTGCATCCTGGCTAGTCTTGATACCTATCGCGTGGGCGAGGAGCTTAATGTCGTCAATGTCCGAGTTCGTTTCGACACCGCCGACACGCATCGCGCGGCACTTCATGGCAAACAAGTATTCCGGTCTGGCGGTATAGACGCGCAGGCCCGGCTGATCCTCGGTGGGGTAGGTCTTGAATAGAGCCTTCACGTCAGGATCCGCGTCTCTCTTGCTCAACCACCCCTTCACACCGTCGTTCAACCAGTTTTCGTCCCAGCCGAACTCCTCCGCCATCTCGGTCGCAAGTCGCTTGATGAAATCCTTGTTTCCTTCAAACACCGCATCGACGTCTCCGGTGTTGATCTGACGATTCAAGGTCAGCAGGAGGGCCGATCCGCCGTAGACGACGATTTCGACGGTGCGGCCTGCGGCGAAGGCCCTGCGGCCCAGCTCGGCCAGTGCATTTTCCAAAGTTAGCCGATCGAAATTCTTGTCATCGCTCATGGCTTGTTCCACAGACGGCGAACGATACGCTTGCCACTCTGGGTCGACAACGTCTTTTCGCACGGACACCAGGACCTACAGGGCACGATCGGTCCAGAATTTCTGCATTTCCCGACCGACTGAGGCATGGCGGTCTTTAAAGGCGGGCGTTTGCGGCATAGATTGTCTTTGATTTAGCGCGGCGCTTCTCGTGCGCGAGAGGTGTGTCAAAGCGCCAAGGAAAGACCAGGAGAACTCCATGCCCGCTTTGACCGAATGGAGAGTGCCGCCGGCCAATCAGCCGCGTGCGAGCGACTACGGTTTCGATCTCGACCGCGCGCTCGCGTCCGTCGTCGGCCTGCACGCTATCGTCCCGCCGGACGCCTTCAGCGCCGAGACGCTGGGCACCGAACGCGCCGGCAACGGCGTCGTGATCGATCACGGACTGGTGCTCACCATCGGCTATCTCATCACCGAAGCGGAATCGGTGTGGCTGCACCTCAGCGATGGGCGGGTGGTCGAAGGCCACGCGCTCGGTTTCGATTCCGAAACCGGCTTCGGCCTGGTGCAAGCCCTCGGTGAGCTCGACGTCGAACCGTTGCCGCTCGGCAGCTCGGCGGAAACCCGGATCGGCGACCGCGTCGTGGTCGGGGGCGCCGGCGGTCGCACGCGCTCGGTCGCGAGCCAGATCGTGGCCAAGCAGGAATTCGCCGGCTATTGGGAATATCTGCTGGACGAAGCCGTCTTCACCTATCCTGCGCATCCGAACTGGGGCGGCACGGCGCTGCTCAACGAGCGCGGCGAGCTGATCGGCATCGGTTCGCTTCAGCTGGAACGCGAGCGCGACGGCAAGGCCGAGCACGTCAACATGGTCGTGCCGATCGACCTCTTGAAGCCGATCCTGGACGATCTGCGCAAGTTCGGTCGGGTCAACAAGCCGGCGCGGCCCTGGCTCGGGCTCTACTCGACCGAGATCGACAACCGCGTGGTCGTGATCGGGATCTCCCCCAACGGTCCTGCCGCGCGCGCCGAGCTCAAGACCGACGATATCATCCTCGCCGTGAACGGGGACAAGGTCACGAGCCAGACCGCCTTCTACAAGAAGATGTGGGCACTAGGCGCCGCCGGCGTCGACGTGCCGCTGACCGTGCACCACCAAGGCGTCACCTTCGACGTCACGGTGACCTCCACCGATCGCTTCAAGCTCTTGAAGGCGCCGAAGCTGCATTGATCCCACGCTGAAGGAAGCCGCGATGAGCGAGGCCGTGATCGACGACATCGTGGCCGTGCTGCCGCCGCTGCTCAATGCGCTGGAAGCGCTCGGCTTCTTCCAACGCCATCTGCATCCGCCGGCGTTCGCTACCGTGATGAACGCGATCGGCGCACCGGATGAGGCGCTGCAAGCGGCACACGCGGCTAATGGAGAGTGGCCAGAGCAGTTCGCGGGCCTCCGCGAGCGGCTCGATCGCGCCTGCGGCGAGACGCTCGCCGCCTTTGCCGGGATCCGCGAGGTGGAGCGCGGCAATGGCGATCTCGTCGCTGTCTTCCGCGCGCTGCGCCACGTGCCGCGCGCGCAGGAGGCGCTTTATCCCCTGGCGATGCAGTTTCCTCCCGTAAGCAGCTTCTTCCTCAACACCGCCAATCGCGAAAATGCGGATCTGTTGTCGCGGCTCGAAGTCGGCGCGAGCGAAAATACTGGCATCTTCCACGATCACAACGAACCCGGCAGCCGCGGCGGCTTCTCGGTCTATGTGCCTGAGTACTATACGCCCGAACGCGCCATGCCGCTGGTGATGGCGCTGCATGGCGGCAGCGGCAACGGACGCGGTTTCCTGTGGAGCTGGCTGCGCGACGCCCGCAGCCTTGGCACGATCCTGGTGGCGCCCACCGCGACCGGTCCGACCTGGGCGCTGATGGGCGACGATGCCGATACGCCCAATCTCATGCGTATCCTCGAAACCGTGCGCAGCCGCTGGAGCATCGACGCCTCGCGCATGCTGCTGACCGGCATGAGCGACGGCGGCACCTTCAGCTACGTCAGCGGCCTCGAGGGCGCCTCGCCCTTCACCCATCTGGCGCCGGTCTCCGCAACTTTCCATCCGCTGATGGCGGAGATGGCGGACGCCGCGCGCTTGCAAGGTCTGCCCATCTTCATCACCCACGGCAAGCTCGATTGGATGTTTCCGGTGCAGACCGCGCGCCAGACCCAGGCCGCGCTCGCAGCGGCTGGCGCTGATGTCACCTATCGCGAGATCGACGACCTCAGCCACACCTATCCGCGCGAGATCAACGCGGAGCTGGTGCAGTGGCTGAATGGAAAATGAACAACCTGTCCTTAGATGCGCCGCATGGCCGCGGAACCATCGCGCCGTGCCGACGTTATCGGCGCGTCACCGGAGGTTCGCTATGAGGACGTTTTTTGGAATGATTTTGGGCGCCCTGCTGCTTGCCGGCGGCGTCTACGTCTACGACTCCATGCAGACCTCATCCGTCGCCAATGGCGAGGTCGCGACGAGCAATCGCACCATCGTGAACTGGGATGTCGCGAAGGCCGACTGGGACGCGCTGCGCGATCGCGCGCACAAGGACTGGGTGCGGATCTCGTCGAAGTAACGACGCCTAAACATGAACAAGGCGCCGTCGCGAGCTCCGCGGCGGCGCCTTTGCTTTGGCTGCGACCGCCGCTGCGCGCCTCAGTTCATCTTGGCCTTGCGGGCATCGGCGATGACCTGCTCGAACTCGGTCATGCTAAGCACGCCGGGGACGCGGTACTTGCCGACGATGAAGGACGGGGTGCCGCTGAAACCGAAGGCTTCGGCCTGCTCGTTGTTGCGCTTGAGCAGCGCGTCGATGTCGCTGCCATGGCCGGCGAGATCGCGCTTCAGGCGGTCCATGTCGACGCCGGCGGCCGCCAGCAGCTCGTTGATGCGCGGCTCGGTCAGGCGCGAGCTGACGCCCATCAAGGCGTCATGGGCCTGATGGTATTTGTCCTGGAATTTTGCCGCGAGAGCGGTCCGCGCCGCCGTCACCGAGACCGGCCCGAGGATCGGCCAATCCTTCATCACCAGCCGCACCTTGCCGTCGTCCTGGACGACCTGGCGCAGCTCAGGCTCGAGCTTGCGGCAATAGGGGCAATTGTAGTCGGACCATTCGACGATGGTGACGTTGCCGTTGGGATTGCCGGCGACGGGCGTGTCGGGATCGCGCAGCACCTTGGCTTCGGTCAGCACCTCGTTGTCGTCGGTCGCCGCGCGCGCCGAGGCGCCCGTCAGTGCGAGGGCGCCCGCCCCGATCAGCGTCAGCGCCGCGCGCCGCGTCGGCACAAGGCCCTTAGTCCCAGATCCAGCCATATCTCGTCCCGTTTCGGTCCCATCTCCCTGAATACGGTTCGGGACCGGGAATTGTTACCGATCATATAGAGTGTCGCGGCGACGATGTCATCGCACCAGCAGCGTGACCGCCAGGGGGACCAGGAACGAGGTCACCAAGGCGTTGAGACTCATGGCGATGCCGGAGAAGACGCCGGCAAGCTCGTCGACCTGGAACGCACGCGCGGTGCCGATGCCATGCGCGGCAAGGCCGGCGGCGAAGCCGCGCGCCCGGTAATCGGTGACGCCGGTGCGGTTCATCAGCGGCGTCACGATGATCGCGCCCATGATGCCGGTGAGGATCACCGCCGCCGCGGCCAGCGAGGGATCGGCGTGCAGGGATTCGGCGATGCCCATGGCGACCCCGGCGGTGACCGATTTCGGCGCCAGCGACAGCACCACGTCGCGCGGCAGGCCGGCAAGCTCGGCCAGCAGCACCACCGACACCACCGCCGTGACCGATCCCGCGAGCAGCGCCACCAGCATCGGCACGATGGATGACACGACGCGCCCGCGGTTCTCATAGAGCGGCACCGCGAGCGCGACGGTGGCGGGCCCCAGCAGGAAGTGCACGAACTGCGCGCCGGCGAAATAGCTCGTATAGGACGTGCCGGTTGCGAGCAGGAACGCGCCGATGATCCACATCGCGTGCAGCACGGGATTGGCGAGCGGATGGCGCCGCGTCGCCAGCGACACCGCATCCGTCGCGGCATAGACCAGCAGCGTCACGGTCAGCCACAGCAGCGGCGACTGCGAGAGATAGACCCAGAGCGAGAACGGATTGGCGCTCATCGCGCGTCCTGCTGCTTCAACAGGCGGCTGACGAGGCGGAAGGTCAGCACCGTCGCGAGCAGCGTGACGACCACGGAGAGCGCAAGCACGAGGACGATGGCGATGCCATGGGAGGCGAGCAGGTCGAGCTTCTGCACCACGCCGACGCCGGCCGGCACGAACAACAGCGACAGATGTGCCAGCAGGCCCTTGCTTGCCGTTTCCACGCCGTCGTTGCGCAGCGGCCCGTATGCAAGCGCTGCGAAGCGATCGCGGGCGAGCAGCAGGATCAGGAGCAGCAACAGGCCGAGCACAGGTCCCGGCAAGGGTAGCCCGAGGCCGCGTACGACGGCTTCGCCGATCAATTGGCACAGCAGGATGAGGCCGAGACTCGCAAGCATGACCGTCGCATCAAGAGATGCGCCGACAGGCTTGTCAATCGCAGCTATGCATGAGACGTGCGCGGCTCGTGCGAAGCAGCAATGCGCGGCAGCATCGCCATCAACGTCCCGGTCATCGTGGCGATCAGCGTGGTGTTGCCCTCGTGCTCGGCAAACGCCCTGGCCTCGCAGAACGTGAGCGTGCGGCCGGGCTTGACCACCTCCGCCCTGAACACGAACCGTTCGCCGCGAGCGGGTGCCAGCAGGGTCGTCTTGAACTCGACGGTGAGGATGTCAGCCTCCCTTGGCATCAGGGTAAAGGCGGCAACGCCGCAGGCGTTGTCGAGCCCTGCCGTGATGATGCCGGCATGGACAAAACCGTTCTGCTGCGTGAGATCAGGCGAATGCAGCATCGCCAGCTCGGCCTCGCCCGGTGCAAGGCGGACGATCACGATGCCGAGCGTGTGCATCGCCGGCTGGCCGTCGAACATTGCGATCGCCGCCGCGCGATAGCCCGGGTTCTTCGGCTCGAACGCGGCCATGGTTCAGGCCTCGGCCGGATCGGCGAGACGGCGCAGAGCGATCTCCCGGATGGCATCCGCGAACGGCGCCGATTTGCGCTGGCTCCGATCCATGTGCACGCCGGTGATCTCGCAAGTTGCGGCGATCTCGCCGGTCTCGGCATTCGTCATGTCGTGCCGGAAGCGGATCGACTTGTCGCGGACCTCGAGCAGATGGCTGCGGACCTCGACGATGTCGCCGGCGAGCAGCTCGCGCCTATAGGCGATGTTCTGCTGCACGGCGGCCATGCCGCGGCCGGAGGAGCGCAAATAGCTCGGCGTCAGGCCGAGGCGGGCGAACAGATTCCAGTTGGCTTCGTCGAATTTGCCGACATACCACATGATGTTCATATGGCCGACATGGTCGCATTGCCACGGATAGACCGTGCCGCGATAGGTCGCCTCCTGCTCCATCGCCATTCCGCCCTCGTTGTTTATTGATCTTGATACGGTAGCGTATCAGGCACGAGACGCGTTAGCAATACGGCACCGTATCAAGAGTTCGAGAGGCTTCTTTCATGAGCGACGGCAAGGGCGATGTCTGGGTCGAGGCGGGGTTTGCCGAGCTCGCCCGCTCGGGGGTCGAGGGTGTCAGGGTCGAGGTGCTCGCCAAGAATCTCGGCGTCACCAAGGGCGGCTTCTATCGCCGCTTCGCCGACCGCGCCGCGCTGCTCGAAGCCATGCTGCAGCGCTGGCGCGAGGGGCGGGCCGCGTCGATCGCGCAGCAGACGCGCCTCGATGGCCAACACCCCCGCGAACGGCTGAAGGCGGTGATCCAGCTCTACTCCGAGCGGCTTAATCCGGAAGCCATGGCGATCGAGCTCGCGATCCGGCAATGGGCCCGCTCCGACGAGAGCGCCGCGGCGGCCGTGGCGAGTGTGGACGCAGCGCGGCTCAAGCACGTGGCCGAGCTCTATCGCGCGACCGGGCTTGCACCCGAGGAGGCCGAGGCGCAGGCCTTCCTGTTCTACTGCTTCATCTTCGGCCAGAGCCTGTTGTTCGTCGAGCGCGGGCCGCGCAAGCGGTCGCAACTGGTGGCGAAATCGGCCGAGAAGCTGCTCGACTAGAGCATGATCCGGAAAAGTGTGCAGCGGTTTTCCGAAAGATCATGCTCAAACTAAAATTTAAGCAGAAAGGCCGGAGCGTTGCTCCGGCCTTCGCATCAGCTCGAAGCTCAGGCGGCGCCCTTCAGCTTCTTGTTGCATTCGCTGTAGTAGCCGCCGCCCTTCTGGATCCACTTCATGCCGCCGTTCCCGTTGGTGGTCTTGTTGGCGTTGTACTGGTCGACGCAGGTGTGCAGGCGCCCCTTGCCCGGGGTCTCCTTGGCATATTTCGGATCGATCGCGTTCGGATAGATCGCGGGTCCCGCCGGCAGGGTCGGCGCGGCGGCGGGGGCCGCCTCCTTCTTGGCCTGCTTCGGCTCGGCGGGAGCGGCGGGCGCAGCCGCGGTCGGTGCGGGAGCAGCCGGTGCTGCAGCAGCCGGCGTTGCATCCGCGCCGCACTGGGCCTTGCGGAAGTCATTCCACTTCATGGTGCCGAGCGAGCCGTCCTTCTTGGCCGCCTGGTATTTGGCGCTGCACTCCTGCGACGTCAGCGCCTGCGCTGGCGCCGATACCGCCAACGCAGCAAATCCCGACAACGCAATCGCGCACAGCATTTTTGATTGAATGGTCATCCTCAGGTCTCCTCCTTGGTCTTCCCCCGAGGGGAAGTGAAACAAGACTTGCTATCCTAGCGTGCCGGCCATTCGCGACAAGGAAGCGATGGCTTCCGGCCGCCAAAATATAGTAGCGGCGCCGTTCAGATTATTCATGTCGCGTTCAGCAATGCGAGCCGACGTTCGCAACCCTTCGCAATTCTCGCCAGAAGAGTGCAACACCATGACCCTCGCCTCTCGCCTCGCCTCTCGCCTCGCCGCTGTCGCCCTCGCCTCCCTGCTCGCCGGCGGCACCGCCTTCGCGCAGACCGCCGCGCCGGCGGCCAAGACCGATACCAAGATCGATGCCGCCGCCGCGGCCGACAAGAAAGCCCCGAAGGAGCGCTCGGCCGAGTCGCTCGAATGCTCCAAGCAGGCCGACGCCAAGGGCCTGCACGGCAAGGAGCGCAAGAAATTCCGCTCCGAATGCATCAAGACCGCCAAGGCGGGCACCGCCGCGCCGGCTGCCGACAAGAAGTAGGCCTCCGACACGATCTTCCGCGAGCTTCTCGCGAGAGGCGCGCGCATTGCGGCATGACGAGCCTGCAATTGTGCGCCTCTCGCTGATTTGCGATAAGGTGGCGTGAAGCAAATCGCCGCCTCCCTGTCGTTTGAATGGCCGAGCCGTGCCAAGATCTTGAGCACGGCGGAGACGCTCGTCATCGGCACCGCCGGCGGCCTTGTGTTTCTCCTCGCCGGCCTTCCCGGCGGGCTGATCTCCGGCTCGATGATCGCGGTCGGGATTGCCGCGATCGCCGGGCGCCAGCTCGCGCTGCCGCCGCTCCTGACCCAGACCGTGCTGGTGCTGCTCGGGATTTCGCTGGGCTCGGTGGTCTCGCGCCATCTGCTTCAGCAGGTCGGCGCATACCCCCTCACCATCGGGCTGCTTGCACTGGCGACGTTCTGCTCGACGTTCGGCTCGAGCTATTACCTCCAGCGCATCCATGGCTGGGACCGCACCTCGGCCTTCCTGGCCGGCAGCCCCGGCGCGCTGTCGCAGATCACGATCCTGGCGGTCGAGCGCGGCGCCGACCTGCCGGGCATCGCGGTGGTGCAGACCATGCGCGTCATCATCCTCACCGCGGCCTTGCCGATGGTGCTTGCATTTGCGGGCGTCGCCCCCTCCGCCGCGCCGTCGCTGGCGACGACGATCGCCTCGCCGCTCGATCTCGTGGAGCTGGTCGCGGCCTCGCTGGCCATGGCGCTGGTCCTGCGCCTGATCAGGTTTCCGGCGAGCTGGATGTTCGGCGCCATGATCGCCTCCAGCGTGCTGCATGGCGCCGGCTGGGTCGAGGGCGGCCTGCCGGACTGGGTGCGCGGTGTGGCGCTGGTTGGCATCGGCGCGCTGATCGGCAGCCGTTTCGCGCGGATGCGCATCAAGACGCTCGCCGGTCACATCAACGCGGCACTGGGCTCGTTCACGGTCGCGATCGCTGTCTCCGCCGTTTTCGTCGGCATCGTCGCGCTGACCACGCAGGTCAAGTTCTCCGATGTCGTGGTCGCCTTCGCGCCGGGCGCGATGGACGCCATGCTGGCGCTGGCGCTGACCTTGCACATCGACCCGATCTTCGTCGGGGCCCACCACCTGTCGCGTTTCGTGTTCGTGACGATCGCAACGCCGGGCATCGTGCATCTGTTCGGGCGCACGCAGGACGATGTGGATGATTGACGGAGCGCGGTGCGCGTAACGGGCTCCGCTCTCGTAGGGTGGGCAAAGGCGCGTGAGCGCCGTGCCCACCATTTGCCCGTTATTGAAAGGCGTGGGCACGGCGCGCGAAGTGCGCGCCTTTGCCCACCCTACGGCAGCTTGCCTAGCCTTTCGCCGTCCGCGCAAATCCCCATGCGGCAATCGCGGCCATCACGAGCGAGATCAGCACGTTGTAGCCGGCGAGCGAGAGGCCGAGGAAGCGCCACTGCACCTCGTCGCAGCGCACCACCTTCACG